>JAGLKH010000579.1 GCA_023141985.1 Flavobacteriaceae bacterium
CGTTGCATGATTCGGATCGCATCAGGATCATGGTTAATACCTTTAATGAAGGGAGCCTGATTTTCAATCGTAATATATTTTCGGTCTGCCAATTGTTTAACAGCCTGCTTAGTACTTTTTATCCATACTAACCCACCTTCTGGGTCTTCTATGTAATCTCCATTATTATCCTTTTGCAAAAACTCATCAGGATGATTAAAATGCACCATCATTCTTAACTGAACTTCAGGATATGCAGCATGCCAGTCATCCAGCATGTTAAAAAAGTACTGGTCAAATCGATCCGGATAAAAAGCCAATTCTTTGGTTCCTACTCTTATACTATCGATACCGGCATCAGCCAGGGCTGAAAACCATTCTGCCAGATTTTTGTTAGAAAGAACCATTGGGTCACCACCCGACATTAAAATTTCTCTTAATTTTTCGCGTTTCGTTTCAGGATGCTTTCCTCCATTTTCTGCTACCAATCTATTGTGCTCCAGAATATAATCAACCAGTTCAGGTATTTTTGCCAAACCCTTTGAAGCTACCGTGCCATCTTCTCTAAGAATTTCCTTTTTTGCAATTAACTCTTCCCTGTAACAAAACCGGCAATGTGCAGAACAGGTATTGATAACATATATCAGTCCTAATTCATATTTATGAATTAGACCCTCCAGAGGACTATAATCCATCTGATTACCGGGATCGGGAGCACCTTCAAGATCAAATGTTTCTTTAGGACTCGCTTTAACCAAGGTCTGTATAGGTTTACTATTTTTTGCAATTTGATAATAATGATTGGTAATTTTTACGGGCATACGAGCCTCGACATCATGTGCCGTGTTTTTGAGGTCGATTAACTCCTGCAATTCTTCTGCTGAATAGAATCCTTTCATTTCCTCCGGGACCTTGTTGTCTATAAACCTCTTGAGACCCATTACAATCTCACGATTATATTTCGCATTTTCAACTTTGTCTAAAAACGCCTGTGCTTTCTTTGTTGGTTGATATTTTTCTAGAGCTGACATAGTAATTGTTTGTTATAAATTATTGTGCGGTGTAATTATCCATAATATTTCTGCTTCTTTTCCACTAATATTTTTAAACTGGTGCGGTTGATTAGAGTTAAAATAAAAACCGTCCCCATCGCTCAATTCATATTGTTGTTTATTGATTATTGCTTCAAATTTTCCTTTTAATACATAACAAAACTCCTGACCTGGAAAGTTGCTGGTCATGATGCCTTTAGAATTTGAATTTTTCTTAAACGTAATGATGTAGGGTTCAATTTGTTTTGATGGATCATGGTAGGAGAGTAGATGCAAACTGGTGCCATTCTTGTTTTTCTTTACAAATCTTCTTTCAGTAGATTTTAATAAAGGGTGTTGACTTAAGTTTTCATTTTCTCCAATTAACTCACCAACTGTCGTATGCAATGCTTCTGCTACTTTTTTTAAAGTTACAATAGATGGGAAAGCTTTTCCATTTTCAATTTGTGAGATTAAACTGGGTGTTACACCAATTTTTGCAGATAGTTCTTTGACTTGAAAGCCAAAATCTTCTCTTTTTTTCTTTATCCTTGTTCCCATTAGATGCATACAACGATATTCCTTTAAAAG
>JAGLKH010000058.1 GCA_023141985.1 Flavobacteriaceae bacterium
TTTTATATATTGATTCCTGCCTTACTGAAACATTTATCCTGAATTTAGTTCAGGAAGTTCTGCATAAATCTCAGGAATGACAAGTTAATCTTGTACTTGAAATATGATTGGTAAAGAGTATGGAACAGTTACCGCTTTTCCTCTTTGTCTCCCAGGTTTCATCTTTGGTAGTAAATTAATCACACGCGCTGCTTCTTTTTCAAGTCTTGGGTGAGGTGCCCTGGAACGAACGCCTACAACGTTTCCATTTTTATCAATTTTAAAAATAACACTTATTCGTTGTCTCCCGGTAAGTCCTAAATCGCCAGCTAAATCTGTGTTAAATTTCTTTTGTACAAATTTGTTTATCTTATCTGACATACATTTTCTTTTCGCTGCGTTATTTCCCTTTTCGCAACCAGGATAAACCGGAACATTCTCGATAACTGCAAAAGGAACTTCGATGTCTTCTTCTACCTCTTCAACTTCTATATCTTCAACTTCTATAATTTCTTCTTCCTCATCGGTTTCTGTAGATTCAATTACTGTTTCTTCAATTTCTGCTTCATCTTCCACTATTTCAATAACTTCAGGTGCTGCTGGAGGTGGTGGTGGTGGTGGTGGAGTTTGAATTTGTTCTGTAACTGGAATTTCCTCATCCTCTAATTCTTCCATGCTTAACAGCCCAATATCTATCGCGTCCTTATCGTAAGATTTATAATTTATAGCAAAGTTTGTTACTAATAACATTAGTGCAAGGCCTACTGCGAAATAAAGTGATGTATTTCGACTTACATCTGCTTTTGGGTTTTTTTTAGGTTCCATAATTTGTTTTGTGTTTTCGAGATTGGTAAAATAACCAATAATTTGCTAAAAAAGCAAGGGTTTATAAATTTTTAACGATTGTTCTATTTTTTATAATAATAAAGAGTGATGAAATCGTTACTCCAATACAGTTTGCAAGAATATCTAAAACGTCTAAATTTCTTATTGTTGTTAACTGTCCTTGTAATACTTCAAGAATTATACCATAAATAATTGAAAATAGTATTGCATAAAAAATTGGCTTTGCTACTTTTAAGCTATGTAATGTAAAGTACCATAATATGAATAGGAATCCATAAGCTAAAATGTGAAAAATTTTATCATCGAAGTTAGATCCTAGTTCAGGCAGTGGTGCAATAGGAATCAAACTAAAAATTGCTATAAAAAGAGTATAACAAACCGCTAGTATTAACAATATTCTTTTAGGCACCTATTAGAGCTTTATAATCTTCAGCTGAAAGCAAATCGTCTAATTGAGAAACATCGGAGCATTTTACTTTTATCATCCAACCTTCACCATATGGATCGCTATTTACTTTTTCCGGTTCGTCTTCAAGCGCTTCATTAAACTCTACTATCTCTCCTGAAACCGGCAAAATTAAATCTGAAACCGTTTTTACAGCTTCTACAGTTCCAAAGACTTCTTCTATGTCTAAAGTTTCGTCTAAAGTTTCTACCTCAACATAAACTATATCTCCTAATTCGCTTTGAGCAAAATCAGTTATTCCAATTGTAATTGTGTCTCCGTTTATTTTTATCCACTCGTGATCTTTAGTGTATTTTAATTCTGAAGGAATGTTCATAATGTAATTTTTTACTGTAAAATATGTTAGTTATTAATTTCCAAAGTTATAACGTAATGTAATTCCCGAACGAACTGTTGTTTGAGGGAATGCCGTTGATATTGCATATTCTGAAAACGAATAATCGAAAAAGAAAATACCTGTCAACGCCTTACTAAATGCATAATCTGCCGAATATTTTAAGCTCCAAATTGTTTGTCCGGAAGTTATTTGATTATTATCTAAATCTAAATATCGAATAATCGTCTTATTCTCTCTAACTGAAATATCTGCCTTCATGTTTAAATCGCTTTTAACAATTTGTCTTGGTCCTGCAATTTGAGATCTTATTTTAACATCTTTTATTCTATAACCTAAACCTAAAATGTATTCTTTTCCTTGAATTTCGGTTAATAAATTGTTATCAAAACTTAAGGATAATAAACGATCTTTTTTTACTTCTGCCAATATTTTAAGAGAGTTTTTCATTTCAAAATCTATCTTAATTAATGGGCTGAACTGCTCCATAAGATTAATATTGCTAAATAAAGTTTCATTTTTATAATTTCCAGATTGATCTAACACATCTGTAGACTGAGATGTATATTCTAATCCTGGATCGAAGGCCTCAAAATCAAGATTTGTTCTAAATTGATTAATAGTATATGTAGAATTATAACCATGTGTAATAGAAAAACGTTTAAAATGCTTTTTAAACCATTTAAACTTCATAAATCCTGTATACTTTAATGTCCAATTTGGTATTGGCACATCTCTAAATGCACTTAAATTTGTTTTACTCGCATCTTGCCCGGAATAAGCTGCTAAAAATGCTGGCAATAAAACTGCTTGATTGGTTTTACCATAACCTAAAGGAAAACCATTAAGATCACCATCTTCAAAATTGTTTGGATTATTAAAGTCTACTCCAGCATTTTGTGCCAATCTACGTGCAATTACTAATCGGTTGGATCTAAAATCATCAAATGTGGCTGAGCCATTCTCATCGCTACTACTAAAAGCTGTTTTGATTAAATTTGTTGAAATATTGAAATTCCCAAAAGTATTTTGAATTAATGAATTAAATTCGTTACTAAAACCATCTCCATTGGTATCTATAGTATTAAAGTTTTCTGTGAAATTTTTAGCATAAGTTCTTCCTCCTGTTAAATCTATTTTTAAATCTCTTACAGGTTCTATGTTTACTGAAAAATCTAAATTTTTAGTTTGAACTTCGGTATATTGTTGATTAAAGTCCGGGAAAACAGTTAACCAACCATTTCTTGCTGCAAGATGCCTGATATCTCTTTGGCTTCCAAACGTATACCCAAAGGTAGGTTTAAGTGTACCAATAAACCCGGGTGTTTGCAAATAACCCGGTAAAAACGTTCCATTATTTTCCGAATAGTTAAACTGAATTCTCTTTACACTTGTTAGTATGTCTATTGCAGTATTGTATGCCTGGTTCTTTTTAGTTCTTTGTGATTGATTGCTATTATCCCCTGTATTAGCAGTAGCCCTTCTGCTAACACCCGGACTTCCCGGATTGGCTCTTCTTCGAGTAGTTTTCTTTACTAAGCCTAAATAACTATATAGTTTTTTCATATCTAAAGTAGCATTTAGATTATGCGTGTTAGCATTAGAAATTGAATTTCCTAAATCGAAAGTTTGCCCATCAACAGTAAGGTCGCCAAACAAATCAGATCCTTTATTCCATTGAAAATCTCCAGTATAAGCATAGGTTGCTCTTAAGAAACTTAAGGTAGGGATTTTATGTAATGGTATCTCATAGTTTATCCCTAGCTGCTGAAAATGCCTGTTAGGATCTCCTACATCAAAGAAGCCATCCCAAACATTTAATGAAGGGTCTTGTTCCCCATTAATAATATCATCTATAAAATAATTTCGCACAATATTATTATTTGCTGCAGTAAAGTTTAAACGCAATGCATCTGTAATATCATAATTTACAGTATATTGAAAATCGAAGGTATAGTTTCTTCTAAACAATTCTTCTAAACCAATATTAGCGCCTACTAAATCTGCCTCTCTAAATTTTTGTTTATTAAATTGTCTTACAAAATTTGTATTAAACGAAAAACTTGTTGGTAATAAGTTAAAATTAAAGTCCTTTAATATTTTTAAATACTTGCTTTTAAATAAAGAATCGTTCTTCATAAAAGGTTCAACTTTAATCGGATTAAA
Organism: Flavobacteriaceae bacterium; assembly: GCA_023141985.1. Lineage (GTDB taxonomy): Bacteria > Bacteroidota > Bacteroidia > Flavobacteriales > Flavobacteriaceae > PRS1. Next base: position 3,792 of record JAGLKH010000058.1, read on the forward strand.
ATTAAAGTTGTAATTTGCTCCAACCCTTACCGCTTGATCTAAAGCGCTCTCTATTTCAAAATCTCTATGCTCTGTTTGATTAAAGGAGTAGTTTAAAGTTAAATTCTCGACATCGTAAAATCTTGGTTTGCCTTCTCCTGTTCTTTGTTTTCTAACACCAATAAAGTTTATACTTTTTCGTTTTGTGTAATCCTCCGATTGCTGTAAAATAGTTTCACGTTCTCCACTTGTTTGTGCAGCATCTAAACGATTTTGTAATTTTATGTCTTTATATTGTTGGTCGTATTCTGGTGTAATAAGTGCTTCGCTTTGCCCATAATTAAATGGAATTTGGATCCCCCATTTTTTTGGCAATAACTGCCCAATATTTACATTAG
>JAGLKH010000580.1 GCA_023141985.1 Flavobacteriaceae bacterium
GTTATTAAACGAAATAATTTAATGGGCGAAATATTAATATCATATATAGAAATAAATAAAGCAAACCCAATAATACCAAATAGTAATGTTGTAGTCATTTGAGAGATGTTCCCAATTAAATTTAAAAGTAAAATACGCTTTCTTAAAGGCTTAGCAAAGTATATAGCTTTAGCACCATATTCTCCTATTCTATTTGGTGTAAAAAGGGAAGCAGTATGAGCAGCTAAACTCTGTTTGAGGGCTTCAAAAAATGAAATATTTTTAATAAAGGAAACTAAATTTTGCCATTTTAAAATTTCGAAAAACCAATTAAAAATGGTCAAAATCAACACAAAAAGAATGTTTTTTGTCAAAAAAACGTCATTTTTTATCAAAAAGGCAATAAAAACACTGAAATCGAGATTATCATTATATGCTAATTTATTGTATATAAAATAGGAAGCTCCACAAACAATACTTAATTTAATAAGCGCAAAAAAGAATTGTTTAGTTTTGTATGGTAAAGTTCCGGGCATTTAGATAAAATTAGTATTTAGAGAACAACACAAATTAAAACTATTATTATAATATGACCTCAAATTTTAAGAAATATAAGAAAGTTGTTCTTTTTGGATTCATGTTAATTTCAGTTATTGGATATACACAGTCTGATACCAGCAAATGGAAATTACAATTAGCCTTTGGATTTAATTACCCTAATGTTGATGGTTTTGTTACCGGTTTTGAGGCAAAGCCAATCAACTTTCCAACAATTAACCTAGGCGTACAACATATGTTTACAAAAACAAAAGGAGTAAAATTAGATTTTGGTTACAATAGGTTTTCTAATACAGATAATTCAGCAGAATTTAAAACTAACTATTCGAGAATAAATGCACAATTTGTATATGATGCAACAACAGTTTTTGGGTTTTTACCGACTCAAATAGGTTTGGTTGGACATATTGGACCAGGATTTAGTACTGTAAAACCTTTAGGAAGTTTTGGAGATAATAAAACTTCTTTTTTAAATGCTATGGCAGGAATTGAAGTACATTATAATATGTCTGAAACATTTTCGGTGTTTACAGATTTTTCATATATATTTAGCCTTTCGGGAGATGAAACATATAACCCGATTTCTGAAGGCTTCGGAACGTTTAATGGAAATTTATTCACAGTCACAATTGGCGTTTCGGTATCTTTAAGTGGTTGTTATTATTGCGATTAATGGGAAAAGAAAAAATTATATTAGGTATAGATCCGGGAACAACAATAATGGGTTTCGGGCTCATTAAAGTGGCCAATAAAAAAATGGTGTTTTTACAACTTAATGAGCTCAATCTCAAAAAGTACGATGACCATTATCTAAAACTAAAACTAATTTTTGAACGCACAATAGAACTTATAGATTCTCATCATCCGGACGAAATAGCTATTGAAGCACCTTTTTTTGGTAAGAATGTACAAAGTATGCTTAAGTTAGGCCGTGCTCAAGGCGTTGCTATGGCAGCAGGTTTATCTCGTGAAGTTCCTATTACTGAATATTCTCCTAAAAAAATTAAAATGGCAATTACAGGAAATGGAAATGCCAGTAAAGAGCAAGTCGCAAAAATGCTGCAAAGTATATTAAGTTTAAAGGAATTGCCAAAAAACTTAGACGCTACAGATGGTCTTGCAGCTGCAGTCTGTCATTTTTATAATGCCGGAAGGATAACTATTGGCAAAAGTTATTCAGGTTGGAGTGCTTTTGTAAAGCAGAATGAAGAACGGGTTAAAAAGTAAGCAGTATCCAGTAGCAGTTGGCAGTAATTATTTGTTAAAATTGAAGAGATGAGAATTTTATAATGTGTATTTTGTTCTTTCAAATGGAGATTTGTTTGTAGAGGAACAATTCAAATTAGAGTTTCCACAATATAAAACATAGTAGTATAGACATCATATTTATGGTAGTTCATTAAAAATTTTCTATTCTTTGTTTTTAAAAAAATATGTAGATTTAAGAATTCTTA
>JAGLKH010000581.1 GCA_023141985.1 Flavobacteriaceae bacterium
TGTCGCCGGTGGAGTTTGAGCAAATTCAGAATGTCGCTTAAAAAATTGTCCGTTAAACTGTTGCCAGATCATTCCAAGAAAAAGATTCCATAACATTTACTGGAATATATAGAGCAAAAGGCAATGAGTCTGGGATGGTTTACGTTATGAATGCTCAATACTGTTACGCAGGTTATTCCTTAGCTAAGAAAAGAAATATTCTTTTTACTGCAATAACTCGTAGTAAAGCATGGGTAAGAGTACTAGGACACGGAAACGACATGGACAAGTTATGCGAGGAATATACGCGCATTCAAGACAAAGAATACCGTCTGGATTTTAAATATCCAACAGATGAAGAAATGAAGAAAATGAACTTATTAAATAGAGATATAAATCCAGAAGTTGAAAGAGAATTAACGGCAGCCAATCGTAAAATATCAACATTAGTTACTGCGCTGGAAAGGGGAAGTCTAGATATCAATGATTTAGATGCGGATACTCTTAAAAGATTAAAGGAAGTTATTAGTGCAGAATAATGCAAATACAATCACTAGACAGATAACTTCTATTACATCTATATTAATTGAAGCTGGTATTAGCGTTTGTCAGAATTTTCCTTCCCATAAAAATGGAGATGTCTCTTTTGAAGGTAAAGACAAAATTTCTATAGCATTAAAAAATATCCCCTACATTAATTTGTATGCAGAGTTACTAAATGCAAAATGCTACAATATGAAGCTGCTAGATGGAGCACTTATTCAGCTAATGTATCGATTTCATGATGATAAAATTATTTCACATAGACTTTCTTTTTTTCCATCCCCATATTTAGAAGATTATCAAAATGCTTTAGAAGCATACGAAAATGATGAACTCTATGGAGATGTAGTGAGAGATAATATAATGCCATTTCCTATTAGGTTTGATTTTTCCAACGAACAAAAAATTTATAAAGAAATATATCACTCAAAGACACACCTGACTTTAGGTGAATTCTGCCATTGTAGAATACCTGTTTCTTCACCATTACTTCCTATAGAATTTATTTCGTTTATAATTAGGCATCTTTATTTTGAAGATAGAAATGCTATTATCAACCAGAAACTATACAATATGGAAAAAACCCCTTTTCAAGATAATATCTCAGGTACTGAAAAAGCTGTTTCATATTTTAGTGTATGATTACTCTACTTTATAGCACCATTATTCCCATAAGATACATTATCACCCATTAATATGTAAATAAACGATATCCCTATTCTCGGATTAAGAATTATGGTTCCTTGCGAAGGAATATATTTTATCTTATTGTTAGCTCTAATGTAATGCGTTTTATTTTTATAGGCTGACCAGAAAAACATGTTCGAACAAACATTCAAAAATATTGATGATATTCTACACAAAGAAGCGGGCTGTGCTTCAGAGCTAGATTATACAGAGCAAACCTCATGGCTATTATTTCTTAAATACCTTGATGCGCTAGAAACTGAGCGTGAAATGGATGCAGAGCTTACAGGGAAAACTTATGCTCGCATTATTGACCATGAACATAGTTGGAGCACATGGGCTGCGCCTAAAAAAACAGATGGTAGCGTTGACGAAGATAAAGCCTTAATTGGTGATGATTTAATTCAATATGTAGATGGTACATTATTCCCTTATCTTAAGGGCTTTAAACAACGAATTACGGATGCCAATACTATTGAATATAAAATCGGTGAGATATTC
>JAGLKH010000582.1 GCA_023141985.1 Flavobacteriaceae bacterium
ATTATTTGCTATATTTAAGGAATAAACACCCCATTGGTTATACATACGTTGGCTGTAATTAACTTAGAATAATGATACGACTTACAACAATTTTAGCTCTGACAGTTTTTCTTTCATCTTGTGTGAATTCTCAAAATCAAAAACAGGATATAGCCCTACTTGTAGGAGGGCCATGTGAGGGCTGTGAGGCAATTTTGGAATTTGGAGACAGAAATTTAACATCTGTGGACACCTTGCCGGACTTTAATGGCCAAGGACTTAAATTAAAAGTGACAGGGACTATCTATCAAAATGATGGGGCCACTCCCTCTGAAGGTGTTATTCTCTATATATACCATACCGGCCAAAATGGAGAATATGCCACTAAAGGAGAAGAGACAGGTTGGGCAAGACAACACGGTTACATCAGGGGATGGGTTAAAACTGACAAAGACGGAAAATATTCCTTTTATACACTAAAGCCGGGAGTATATCCTAATAGGACTTCTCCGGCACACATTCACCCAACAATTCTAGAACCTGGTGGAAAATACTATTGGCTTGGGAGCTATCATTTTGAAGGCGATAGCTTGCTTACAGATACCGAAATTAATCCTGACTCTCCCAGGGGTGGTAATTCAGGACTTTTGACATTGAAAAAAGTAGGAGATATTTGGATTGGAACAAGGGATATTATTTTAGGGAAAAATATCCCTGAATATGACTGAAAGAGTTAAATAAACTATTGCTAACAAAACCTAAAGCAATATTATCACTACATATTATGGTTTTTCCGCATTAAGTTTACGGTTTTACCGTAATAAAAAGTGTATTATTATATTTAAATTAGAAGCTTCAACAGCTAATTATTTAATCCCTTTAATTTTAATATATTGGAACTTTATAAATCAAGGCGAAAAACTTATTGATAATTCATATTTATCAATCTAGTATTCAATTTAGCATAAATGATAGAATTAGAAAAAGATATTGAACATTACAAAAGTTTAGTTAAAGACAGTTTAAATGAAATATATATGTTCGATGCTGTATCGTATAAATTTATTTACTTAAACAAGTCAGCACAGATAAATCTTGGTTATACATTTGAGGAAATGAATGAACTTACTCCTGTAGATATTAAACCAGATTTGGATATTCATTCTTTTGATAAGTTGCTCATGCCGCTTCGGGATAAGAAAAAAACAAAAGCTCAATTTCAAACAAACCACCAAAGGAAAGATGGGACCTTATACCCTGTCGAGGTACATTTACAGCTAAGTCCCAATGATGAGAATCAATATTTTTCTGCTTTTATTTTAGACATAACAGAGAGAAGGAAAATCGAATTTGACTTACTCGAATCTTATAAAATAATTAATTCGAGTCCTATTACTGTTTTTCTTTGGGGAAACCAAGAGCATTGGGATACAAAGTTTGTTTCTAATAATGTTTATAGTTTATTAGGATATACATCTGAAGAATTTTTAAAAAATAAAATTTCATTTAAAGATGTAATTCATCCGGAAGATTTTGATAGAGTTAATAAAAAACTTTTTAATTATTATAAATTAAAACAAAATAAAAAGCTAATACTGGAATATAGAGTCATTACCAAAGATGGTACTATAAAATGGGTTAGAGATTTTCCTTCAATACGAAAAGACTCAACAAAGACTATTAGTCATTTCCATGGTGTTTTACAGGACATCACAGAGGAAATACTAGCAGAAAAATTACTACAAAAAAGCGAAAAAAAATTTAAAGATCTTTTCAAAAAATCCAGTGATGCTCTGTTAATTATTAAAAATTCAATTTTTACCGATTGTAATGATGCTACATGTAAAATGCTGGGGTATTCATCAAAAAATGAATTTTTAAATGTTCATCCTTCTAAATTATCACCTATAGTACAACCAGATGGCAAAAATTCATTTGAAAAAGCCGAAGAAATAATGAGCATCGCATTAGAAAAGGGCTCATATCGCTTTGAATGGATTCATACCAAAAAAAATGGAGAAGATTTTCCTGTTGAAGTATTGCTTACATTAATTTCAAAAGAACCTGATAACAAAACTATTTATTGTGTTTGGAGAGATATTACAAAGCGCAAACAGGATGAACTAATATTAAAAGAAAGTGAACAAAATTTATTAGCAGCTCAGGAAATTGCAAACCTGGGGAGTTTTACTCTTGATTTTAATACCAAAATTATTAAGAGTTCTTCTGTTTTTGATGCTATAACTAACATTACATCAACAGATAATAAAAACCATGAATATTATAGAAGTATCATTCATCCTGATGACCTTCCCCTTAATGATAAATTATTTTCAGATTGTATTAAAACCGGGCAACAATATAGTAGTACCTATAGAATCCTAATCAAAGAAACAAATGAAACACGATGGATAATTGAAAAGGGTAGGATCAACTATAAAAATGGAGAACCTATAAGTTTTTCAGGTACAATCCAGGATATAACTGCACAAAAAAGAAATGAACTTAATTTGCAAAATACTTACACTGAAGTAGAACAGTTAAAAAATCAATTAGAAACGGAGAATATTTCTTTAAAAGATGAGATTTCACTTGCTTTTAATTATGAAGATTTAGTATATTCTAGTTTGGAGATTAGTAACGTTTTAACTCAAGTTGAACAAGTCT
>JAGLKH010000583.1 GCA_023141985.1 Flavobacteriaceae bacterium
TTGTTTTTGATATGAATAAAAAAGGAAACCTTCTAAAAGTAGTTTCGGGAGAAAACATTGGAACAACAGTTAATTTATAAATAGCATAGATTAATTTTTGAATAGTTTACTTTAAATTAAATCATTAGAAATGAACGAAGAGTTAGAATTTATTTTAGATACAGCAAAAGAAGCTATGGTAAATGCCATAAAGCATCTGGAAAAACAATTTGTTAATATTAGAGCTGGTAAAGCTAGTCCTTCAATGCTAGGAAGTATTACTGTAGATTATTATGGTTCACAAACTCCACTTTCTCAAGTAGCCAATGTAAACACTCCCGATGGTAGAACAATCACTGTACAACCTTGGGAAAAAAGTATGCTACAAGAAATTGAACGTGCAATTATGATTGCTAATCTTGGATTTAATCCTATGAATAATGGCGAAAGCCTTATCATAAGCGTTCCACCATTAACCGAAGAAAGACGCCTTAACCTTTCCAAACAAGCCAAAGCAGAAACTGAAGATGCTAAAGTTGGAGTACGAAGCGCTCGTAAAGATGCAAATAATGACATAAAAAAATTGGAACATGCCTCTGAGGATTTGCAAAAAAATGCTGAAATGGATATTCAAGAAATGACAGATTCTTATGTTAAAAAAATTGATGATTTATTCCACCTTAAAGAAAAAGAGATAATGACTGTGTAAAACTCTTCGGGTGGTACTAAAATTTCTTTTTTTATGTTATATATATTATAGGTCTTGTTAATGAAATATTTCTGGCTTTTTATTTTTATTACAGCATTTGTTTGTAAAAGTCGGGCACAAAATGTTGAAGCTTCCAATAGCAAATCCCAACCAGTTAATGATTCAATAAAAAAAGCCGAGTTTTTAGATTATTTAGGTAATGGCTATTATCCAACTAAATATTTTAATCTCGATTTAAGATACCTCATAAAATATAATCAATACGAAGGATTTAGGACTGGTTTAGGAGGAATAACAAGTGAAGGATTTTCTAAAAATTTTAGAATAGAAGGTTATACTGTTTACGGGTTTCTGGATCATCGCTTTAAATATAGCATTGGAGGTGGTATTAGAGTTGCTCAAAAAACAAATACGTGGATTAACTTATTATATACCGAAGACTTAGAAGAAACTGGAAGTTCCTCTTTTTTAACAGATAAACGTTTTTTTCAGTTTTTCGAACCTCGTTTAATTAATATCGATTTATTTCATAAACACATCTCTAAAACTATAAGTGTAGAACATCTACTTCATCCAAAAATATTGACCGAAACACAATTTTCGGTTAGTAAAATATCTCCAACATTCGATTATATTTTTAAACCTAAAAGCAACGAAAGATTCACAAATTTTGATTTAAGTTTGCTAAAAATATCTACACAATGGAGTCCTTTTAGCGAATTTAATAATCCTTCAAACAATACTAAAGAAACAAAAGTAGGATATCCTAAATTTACACTGCAATACACTAAAAGTTTTGCAAATGTTTTTAATAGCGACTTTAATTTTTCAAAAGTAGATTTTAGAATCATTCAACAATTTAATTATCCCAATGACGCTAATACTCAAATTGTGCTTACCAGTGGTTTAACTTATGGCGATGCTCCTATTACTCATTTATATCATGCATATCCTAATAATGT
>JAGLKH010000584.1 GCA_023141985.1 Flavobacteriaceae bacterium
GGTATTGGTAGAGGACAAATGGAAGTATTAGATAGGTATGTGAAATTACGAAGGGAGAATAATAATTTTTATAAAAATATTTTTAAAGATATTAAGGGTATAACCGTTTTTGAAGAACCAAGCGATAATTATTTTTCAAATCATTGGTTGAGTTGTATAATTATTGATAAAGAAGTAACAGGTTTTAGTAAAGAAGAGTTAAGGCTAGCACTTTTAAAAGAGAATATTGAATCTCGACCTTTATGGAAACCAATGCATTTACAGCCTGTTTTTCAAAAGTATCCTTTTTATGGAGGCGTAGTTTCTGAATCCCTTTTTAGTACGGGTCTCTGCCTACCTTCTGGCTCTAATCTTACAGAAAATGAAAAAGCATTTATAGCAAACGCCATAACTAATTACTTAAATCGTTAAATTTGTAATTTGGTTATAGATGTTTTATGATAAAAATTACTCTAGAGAAAATAAAAGAAACCTTTAAACTAGTATTAAAATACACGCCATTTAATGTTAGTTTTGAAAATATTGGATATCTGCCAAGATGGTTAGTTATGTGGTTTGACATCCAAATTGCTGCCTTTGTTTTAATCATAGCTGGATTTATTACTAATGATTTCTCGCTTTCTTTTCTTACCAGGATGTTTTTGCCAAAGTTTTTGCTGGCGCTTTCAACAACAATAATATTTTTTATTATTATTAAAACCTATGTCGGATTAATTAGACACTCAAGTTATATTGATGCTGTAAAATTATTTTTTGCATCTTTTCTGTCAGCAACCACACTTTTTATAATAAACTTTGTCAATTATAAGATAAGTAATGAACTTATTTACAAACCAATTTTTTTAATAGTATTTTCTTTAGGGTTATTTGTAGGGCTATTTTTATTTAGAGCTTTTGTAAAACAGATTTATGCTCGATTTTTAGCTCAAAATTTATCCGATTTTGAAAAGGTTTTAATATTAGGCACATCCCAAAATGCGATTTCTGTTGCTATAGCAATAGAAAATGAATTTCCTAAAAGATTTAAAGTCTTAGGCTTTTTAGACAGTGAAGAAAAAACTGGTAATAAAAGAATTTTAGGAATGCCAATATTATATTTAAACAGAAAAATACATGTATTAATTAGAGCAAATAACGCCGTAGGCCTTATAGTTTTAGAAAATGATCTAAGAAAAGATAATAACATAAAACATATTGAAGATTGTATTGAACATAATATAAAAATTTACAGGGCGCCTTCTATTTCAGAATTTGATTTAAATAGTGGAATTAATAAAAGTATTCAAAATATTCAAATTGAAGATTTATTAGGACGTGAGCCTATTAAAATAAATAATAATCAAATATTAGGCTTAATAGAAGGTAAAACTATTTTTGTTACAGGAGGAGCTGGATCAATTGGAGCAGAAATTGTTTACCAATTAGGAAAGTATAATCCAAAACAACTCATTGTAATTGATCAAGCTGAAACGCCATTACATAACTTAACTTTAAAAACAGAAAGTGAATATCAAGGTTTAAATTTTAAACCTGTTGTTTGTGATATTACAAACAAAGAAAATTTAGAATATTTATTTGAGATATATAAACCTGATATTATTTATCACTGTGCCGCATATAAACATGTTCCCATGATGGAAAAAAATCCATCAGAAGCTGTATCGGTTAATATTATGGGGACTAAAATTTTAGCAGATTTGGCAGCTAAATATAATGCAGAACGTTTTATAATGATCTCAACGGATAAAGCTGTAAATCCAAGTAATGTAATGGGAGCAACAAAGCGTGTTGCCGAAATGTATGTGCAATCATTGCATAATTTTTTAATTCACAATGAAGGTAATAGCACTAAATATATTACGACCAGAGTTGGAAATGTTTTAGGGTCTAACGGTTCTGTAATTCCTTTATTTGAATCACAAATAGAAATCGGTGGCCCTATAACACTAACACATAAAGAAATTTCAC
>JAGLKH010000585.1 GCA_023141985.1 Flavobacteriaceae bacterium
AAAGGTATTGGAACACCCCCTTAAACTTCATAAGGAAGGTAAACTCAAGGGGTTGTCTTTTATTGTCAATGGGGTCAAGGAATCTAACCTGGGGTATGGTGGTAAATACGGCTATGGCTATGGAAAAACCACCAAAAGATGGTGGAAATTCTAAACGCTCCTAAAAGGACATGTTTGTTCTTTGGATAATAGGTTGTAGTACATCAGTTATTTTTGTACTTAGCTGTACCTCTTTAAGACAATTTAGTTGACTTATGTTATGAATGTCCGATCCAACAAAGTTAATCATACCCTCTTCCAATAGCTTAAAGGCCATTTGTTGTACTTCCTTGCCATAGTATTTGCTTAAGGACAACAGATTTAATTGATAATGAAGTCCTTGGTTCTTATATTCTTTATGTCTCTTAAAGTTCCCATGGAGGTATAAATACCTTTCAGGGTGGGCCAAAATGGGAAAATAGGTATGCCTCGCTATTTTTTGAATGGCCTCGTCGAAGTTGATAGATGCTTGCAAATACGACATTTCGATTAAAAGGTAGTTATTTCCCAGGGGCACAACCTCCCCATTGTCCAACAATGACTCAAAATTATCATCGATCATATGCTCCGCTGAGGCTTGGATGGAAACATCTTTCATGCCATTTTTCAACAACTCATTTTTAAGAAGTATGAGCGAATTATCAATTGTTTCTGGGGTATTGGAATAGTAATTGTGCATTATATGTGGGGTGGCTATGAAGTTTTTAACGCCGAACTGGGAGAAGGCATTTATAAGTTCAATAGCATCCTCTACGGTTTTTGCTCCATCATCAATTCCAGGAAGAATGTGGTTATGAATATCTATAAACCCCTCTAAATAATCAATCAGAAATGTTTTGCGACTAAAAAAATGGAACATAGATATGTGTTAAAAAGAACAATTAAACCTCTAAAGATAAGATTTAAACCCTGCATGCTGAACAACACCATCTATTTTTGCTTAATCGAAAAGAATTCTCCGAGGCTCTGCCTCGGGGTTTCCGTTGAAATTGTCATTCCCGTGAAAACGGGAATCTAAATAACAGAATTTCGGTTTTTGACCCAAAAGGTCAAAGCTTGTGCCCAACTTGATTGGGTATGAAACCAGCGAAATACCTCTATGGCTCAGCCTCGAAGATAGTCTGCCTGCGTTAGACAGGTTGGTTTCAAAAAACGCTTTATTTAAGTTTATATAGTATAAGATAATGGCTTCAAAAGGCTTTAAAATATTAAATTATAATTAAGCTTGTATCCTTTATTTTTGATTATATTTATTTGGTTAATTTTTATTCATATACCCCCATTAAAATAATATAAATTCCCTTTATTATGTATAAAACAGGTTTCAGTTTAGGCATTCTTTTTTTTGTCTTATTAACGTCTTGTACTTCAACTCAAAAAAATGAGGTTTCTAAAACCAAAATATTTAATCAATTAACACCTCTAGAAACTGGGATTACATTTTCTAATAATTTAAATGAAACAGATTCTTTAAACTATTTCACTTATGCATATATGTATATGGGTGGTGGTGTAGCAACTGGGGATTTTAATAATGACGGACTTAATGACCTGTTTTTCACTGGTAATATGGTTTCAAATCAATTATATCTTAACAAAGGGAGTTTAAAATTTGAAGATATAAGTAAATCAGCTGGTGTAGCAGGAGATAAACGATGGTTTACAGGAGTTACTACAGCCGATGTTAATGGAGACGGGTATTTAGATATTTACTGCTCGGTAGGCGGAAAGTATGCTCCAAAAGCTAATCTGTTGTACATTAATAATGGTGATATGACCTTTACAGAGCGTGCTGAGGAATTTGGTATTGATGATATTGGCAATTCGGTGCAAGCTACTTTTTTTGATTATGATTTGGATGGTGATTTAGATTTATATGTCGCTAATTATCCACCAACGCAATTTAATGCTCCTAACACATTTTACCAATTTAAAATGTATAACACCAAAGATAAAGAAACCGATAAACTATATAGAAATGAGGGCGGTAAATTTACGAATGTGACTGATGAAGCC
>JAGLKH010000586.1 GCA_023141985.1 Flavobacteriaceae bacterium
CGCTTTCTTCTTCCCTGAAGAGATAAACTTGCCAAATCTCTTAAAGCCGTTAAAATCATTCTCAAACTGAAAATATTTACCCTTTGAATCTATTGCATCAAAAACATCACAGGTCTCTACGTGTAAAATAATCTTAATCCTCACTTTTGTTCTTTCTTATTTGTTAATAAATATAATAGATTGTAAACTTAAGCTGTGCATAATTATGCCGAAACGAAGATAAATTGTGTAAAACAAAGGTTTGTGTTTAACCGAAATATAGTCGGCAAAAACTGTTACTAATCATATACGTACTTAAAAAATTTAATATGTAACTTTGCAATCTAATAAAGAGATTCCCTCATTCGAGGGAATAAAATAATGATAAACATTCATAAAAAAACATTACAGGATTTAGAATTTTTCACTGTTTTAGAACAAGTGAGTGTGCACTGCATTACCGAACCCGGTATCAATGAAGCTTTACAAATGCTTCCCTTAAAATCACATTCAGCATTAATTACAGAGTTACAATATACCAATGAATATCTATCTTCCTTTTATAATGATAATCGTATTCCTAATCATAGTTTTGAAGTTATCACCAAGGAATTAAAACTTTTAAAAATAGAAAACACTTATTTAGAAATTAGCAGCCTAAAAAAAATAGTTTCAATCTCTTCAACATCTAACGAGATAGTGAACTATTTAAAAAAGTTTGATGAATATTATCCTTCACTAAATGTTTATGTATCGCACATTGAAGTCACCAAAGCAATCATAGAAAAGGTTGAAGGCAATATCAACCGTTTTGGAGAAATTAAAGATGATGCGTCTCTGCTTCTTTTCAAAATACGCCAGGATATTAATAAACTTAAAGGTAAAATAAATTCCAGTTTCGTTTCAGCATTAAACAACTATCACAGCTTAGATTATTTAGATGATATTCGTGAAACTGTTGTTGATAATAAGCGTGTATTAGCTGTAAAAGCAATGTATAGGCGTAAAGTTAAAGGAGCTATAATGGGTGGAAGTAAAACAGGCAGTATTGTTTATATTGAGCCGGAAGCTACATTACAGCATACCAGGGAACTCAATAATTTAGAATATGAAGAACAAGAAGAAGTTATTAGAATACTTAAAGAAATAACTAATTTTATCAGGCCATTTTTACCTTTATTAGGCGACTATCAAGCATTTTTAACCAAGATTGATGTTATCGCTGCTAAAGCTAAATATGCACAAACTATAAATGCTATTTTACCTGAAATAACTGAAGAACGCAGTTTATATATCCGCGATGCGTTTCATCCTCTACTCTATTTAACCAATCTTGAAGCTGGAAAAAAAACGTTTCCACAAACCATAGAACTTAAACATGACAGTAGAATAATTGTCATTTCCGGACCTAATGCTGGTGGAAAAAGCATTACTCTAAAAACTATAGGATTATTACAAGTGATGCTGCAAAGTGGTTTACTTATTCCTGTTCACGAACGTAGTAAAGTGTGCCTATTTGATAGAATATTAAGTGATATTGGAGATAACCAATCTATCGAAAATCATTTAAGCACATATAGTTACAGGCTAAAACAGATGAACTATTTCCTTAAAAAGTGCAATAGTAAAACTTTGTTTTTAATTGATGAATTTGGTACAGGTAGTGATCCGGAACTCGGAGGTGCATTGGCCGAAACTTTTCTGGAAGTGTTTTATGAGCGTGAAGCCTTCGGAATTATAACCACACACTATTCTAATTTAAAGTTATTAGCAAATGAACTGCCATATATGCAAAATGCTAATATGCTATTTAATGAACGTTCATTAGAACCAATGTTTAAGCTTGCTACTGGTCAGGCAGGAAGTTCGTTTACTTTTGAAGTGGCACAAAAAAACGGAATTCCATATAGACTAATTAATAAATCTAAAAAGAAGATTGAGCGCAGTAAAGTTCGTTTTGATGCTACTATTGCAAAATTACAAAAAGAACGCTCAAAACTTGAAAAGACAGAGCGTTCTCTAAAAGTAAATGAACAAAAAAAGCAAACGGAAGCCGATAAGTTAGAAGATATTAATGCTAAAGTGCAACGGAAATTAGAAAGTTATCAAGTGTTGTATGATAACAATCAACGTTTAATTTACTTAGGACAGAAAGTTAAGGATTTAGCTGAAAAATTCTTTAATAACAAGCACAAACGTGATTTGATGGCAGAACTATTTAAAATTGTTCAAATTGAAAATTCTAAGCGTAAAAAAATATCTCCTAAACTAAAAAAAGTTGAAAAAGTAAAGGAACTACAGCTCATAAAAGAGGTTGAAAAGAAAGTTGCAGTTATACGTAAAAAGAAAAAAGCAGCCAAAAATAAACCTGCCGAAGCTCCAAAGCCAAGGCCTGTATTAAAAGTTGGCGACAATGTACGCATGGAAGATGGACGTGCAGTAGGAAGTATCGACAAAATTGAAAAAAATAAAGCTGTAGTAAATTATGGCATGTTTACAACCAATGTAAGTATTGATCAATTAGAATTTGTTGAAGCAGC
>JAGLKH010000587.1 GCA_023141985.1 Flavobacteriaceae bacterium
CGTTACCGGATTGGATCCTTTTTTTGGTATTTAAAAGAAATGAATCTACTATAGAATTGAATTCTTTTTGGTTAGAAACAGCATACATACCTCCATTTTCTATCATATCGAATGCTTCAGGAAAGTTTTTATAGTTTTTTCCAATAATAATAGGTACGCCAAAAACAGCAGGTTCTAAAGTATTATGTAATCCTGTATTTCCAGATGCTCCACCTATATAAACAATATCGGCATAACTATAGATTTTTGATAAGATACCTATAGTATCTATAATAAAAACTTGAAAATTTGTAACCTCGAAGTTTTCTTTTTCTGAATAAAGGAGCACTTTTTTTTGTATAGAATTTTTTAAATATTCTATTTGATTAGTTTTTATATTATGAGGTGCAATTATAAATTTCAATTCTTCGGAAGCAGTATTAATATAATTGATTAATAAGGTTTCATCTTCGGGCCAAGTACTTCCAGCTACAAGACATAATTTATTTCGTTTAAAATTTTCAATAAAATCTAAAGTATTATCAATATTTAATTGATTAGAAACACGGTCGAACCTAGTGTCTCCCGAAACTGTAATATTAGTAAAACCAATAGATTTAAGTAATTCTTTAGAAGCCTCATTTTGAACAAAAAAGTGCTGAAAAGCTTTTAAAGAGTTACGCATCAAAGTGCCATAAAATTTAAAAAAAGATTGATTGTTTCTAAATAATGCTGAAATTAAAATGGTTTTAATTTTTCTTCGATCTAATTCCTTTAAATAGTTTGGCCAAATTTCATACTTCACAAAAATCACTAAATCCGGATGTACTAAATTTAAAAATGTTTTAGTATTATGCTTAGTGTCAAAAGGTAAATACACTACAATATCTGTTATTGGATTCTCTTTACGAATTTCAAACCCGGAAGGCGAGAAAAAACTTAAAACTATTTTATGATTGGGATAATTATTTTTCACCTCTTGAAAAACAGGAAGACCTTGTTCGTACTCACCTAATGATGCGCAATGAAGCCAAATTACTTTGTCGGCACTTGTTATTTTGGTTTTTAAAACTTTAAAAGTATGCGCTCTTCCATCAACACCCAGACGAATTTTTTCATTAAAAATTCCGATGATTTTTAAAAGAAATACTGTAGTGTACGTAATTATGTTATATAGAATTCTCAAAGTTTTTTCTTTAGAGCTAAAATACACTTCTTTGAAATAAATTCATTGGTTAACGTTGATGAATTTTGTAATTTCGTGCCTATGAAAAAAATACAAATGGTTGATCTAAAAGGTCAATATCAAGAAATAAAAGATAGTGTTAATACATCTATTATTAATGTTATTGAATCCGCAGCATTTATTAATGGACCAGAAGTTCACAGTTTTCAAAGTGCCTTAGAAAACTATTTAGGTGTTAAGCATGTCATTCCTTGTGCAAATGGCACAGATGCTTTACAAATAGCAATGATGGGTTTAGGATTAAAATCGGGAGATGAAGTTATTACAGCCGATTTCACTTTT
>JAGLKH010000588.1 GCA_023141985.1 Flavobacteriaceae bacterium
TAATAAATTCTAAATATTTCAGTTTTAAGCTTTCTGAAATAGGCTCAGCCTCAGGAAGTTTTTGCTTAAATGGATCTACTTGTCTCCCGTTTTTCCAGAAACGATAGCATACGTGTGGTCCTCCGGTATTTCCTGTCATGCCAACCCAACCAATAACATCTCCTTGCTTAACAAAATCACCAACTTTTACATTCCGGTTTTTCATATGTAGGTATTGTGTAGAGTAGGTAGAATTGTGTCTTATTTTTACATATTTACCATTGCCTCCTTTACGGGTAGATTCAACAACAGTTCCATTAGCTGTTGCCCTAATTGGTGTGCCAACTCTTGCAGCAAAATCAGTACCTTTATGTGCTCTTATTCTATTTCCATAATACGCAATTCGTCTTCGTAAATTATACCTTGAAGAAATGCGCTTAAAGTCAACTGGTGCTTTTAAAAATGCACGTCGCATATTTTTAGCTTCTTCATTAAAATAATCACTGAGTCCTTTTATACTATCTGTTTCAAAATCGAAAGCATAAAATGGTTCTTTTTTATGCTCAAAATATGCTGCCTTAATATCAGCTATTCCATCGTAAATAGTATCATCAATATACCTGTCAGTATAAATTACTTTAAACCGATCTCCTTTTTGTAAACGGAAAAAATCTATGGTCCATGCATAAACGTCCGACATATTATACGCCAAAACCATACTAATACCTTGTTCGTCTAATGCTTCCGAAATAGTACTTGTTATAACTCCAGACGCCTCTTTTTCTACATATTTAATAGGCTTTCTTTTTATGTATGCTTGTGTAATGGAATCTTGAAAATTTATAACTACATATTCTTCTCTATTTGGTTGATAGATGAAACATTGTGGTAACTCTAATGAATCTTTAGAACACAATAAGGTGTAAGGTTTACCTACTTGTAGCTTTCTAATATCGAAGGTGTCTTTAGCTTTTTCGGCAATATGAAAAATTTTTGGATAGCCTATTTTATTGCGCTCGAGGATTTCACCAAAGCTGTCTCCTCTTTTAATGGTGTCTCTAATAACTATATAGTCATTTAAGTTGAACCCAAATTCAACCTTTGGCGTTGGCGGTTTTATAACTAAATTTTCTTCCGGGTTGTTGTTTTCGTTTACATCATTTTTACATGATATAAAGCTGATTAAAGTTAAAAAGGCTAATGCTATTAATTTTGATTGCATACAGTTTTTTTGATTTCTGTTTTTACACATTCTTTCCCCAATTATCTAATTCTTCTGTGCTCCAAAGTTCAGGAAAAAATATTCTTCTCTGGTATTTTGGATGCATATATTTTTTCCAATCGCTACCTCCCGTTGCTTCTCCATCTCCACCATCACTTTCAATATAATGCTTTGCGGCATTATAATGTGCCATTACCCAAGAAACATTTACTGTGTAATCGTAATGACGCATTGCTTTAATTAAGTCTTCATCTTCTTGATCTGCTTTTGTTAATTCTTTAAATCGTGTCCATAAATTCTTAGTGTTATAAACTTTCATGAAAGTTATAAACTCTTCTTTATAACGCTTTTCAAAATTAATGAGGAGTGTTGATTTCTCTCCTGTTTCATAGTCCTTCCCCGCAGCTTGCCAGTATAGATGCTCTAAGGCATGTTCAAAAGGCGTATTCCGGTCTATAGTTGCTCTAAACCTATAATCTATAAGATTAATAAGTTCGGTTGATG
>JAGLKH010000589.1 GCA_023141985.1 Flavobacteriaceae bacterium
AAAACATCCGTAACACTAAACTCAATTATGTAACTTGTTGTAGATTAACTCGATTCTTAGTTAGTTTTTTTTTCTTACAAAGTCAAATACTTGCATTAGTATTAAAACTCATTTTTATCAACGTCTTTAATAAATTGTATTAAACCGTTAAAGAATACTTTTTGATCGTCATATTGTGATAAGTGGCTTCCGTTTGGACATAATAAAAATCTTCCGTTTTGTACTTCTTTAGACATCCATTCCATATGTTTTGGATCCATAGAATCGTATTTACTACCTATAACCAAGGTTGGAACTGTTATTTTAGATAGCTCTGCTTTAACATCCCAATTTTTAAGTGTAGCATCACCGGTAATTCCAAATTCGCTGTAGCCTTGCATATACACATAAACGTTAGGATTTAGATGTTTAAATGTTCGGTTAATGGATTCCGGCCAATCTTCAAGAGGCATTCTTAATATATGTTCAGTATAATGATATTTAAATAAGAGCTCTGAGTACCTGGGGTTTTCAAAATCATTATTAGCCTCTAACTCTTTGATTTCAGCAAAGACTTCCGGGTCTAACTGTGGGCCTAAAACCTCTTGTGCATAAGTGTTATATTCTTGAGCACTTGCCATCATATTAGAGATAACAAGGCCTTTTAAGTTCTCTTGATATTTAAAGGCATATTCCATAGCTAAAATGCCTCCCCAAGATTGACCATATAAATAGAAATTATCTTTGTCTAATTTAAGAGCTTTTCGAACTTGCTCAACTTCATCTACAAATCGTTCTATGGTCCAAAGATCATTGTCATCAGGTTGGTCACTATAATAAGAACCCAACTGGTCGTAATAAATATATTCTATCCCTTCATTTGGGAAATAACCATCAAAACTTTCGTAAAGTTCGTGTGTAGCTCCCGGTCCTCCATGAAGTAGTAATACTTTTATTTTCGGATTATTACCTACTCGTTTAGTCCAAACTTTAAATTCGCCTTTTGGTGTAGTAATAGGTATCATTTTAATGCCTCCGGTAAACTGATCGTCTCTATTGGAATAATCTAAATAGTTGTTTTTCGGTGTTGTTTCTGAATCTTTACAACCTAGGATTAATAATAGTGAAAACAGTAAAAAATATGTTATTTTTTTCATATTAATTAATTTTTATTATTAAAGCTTTTATCAGGAAAATCAGGTGCTGGAGGTACAGCTCTTGGATCTTCTTTAATTAATTTTTGTAAAAGATCTATTGCAGCTTTTAACTGGGCATCTTCGCCATTAAAGGTCGCATGTGGTAAATTATCTACAACTATATCCGGCTCGAATCCATGGCCTTCGATAAGCCAGGTGCTATTATTTCCATAAACACCATTCATAGGAGCTCTTGCAATTCCTCCATCACTTAACCTGTTGGCACCACTTAACCATATTTCTCCTCCCCAGGTTCGAACTCCTATAGCTGTACCTAGATTTAGTTTCTTAAACCCATCTGCAAATGCTTCTCCATCGGAAGCTGTATTTGCATCTACTAATATTACAATATGTCCTCTAAAGGCATATTGCATATTCCAAGCTGGTTTGCCAGAACGACCCTTCCAATACATCCATGCTTTTCGCATTAGTTTTTCAAGAATAAAACTTTCAATATTTCCGCCTCTATTATGTCTTACGTCTACAATTAATCCCGGTCTGTCAAATACTGGATAAAATTCTCTATACCATTGATTAATATCGTTGCTTCCCATAGCTTGAAGATGTACATAACCAACTTTATTATTGGTTTCTTTTTCAACTCTTAATCGTCGGGAATATTCCCAGTCTTTATAGCGTAAACCGTACATGCTTCCTCTTGGAACTACAATAACATATCTTTTTAATGAACCTCGAAGAACTTCAAGTCTTACTTGTTTTCCTACTTGATTTCTAATGAGTTCGCCAATATCTAGTACAGATAATGCTGATTTGCCATTAACCTTAGTAATGATATCACCTGTTTTTATGTCTAAATATGGATCGTCTAATGGTGATTTTACATCTGGATAATCAGGATCTGCTTTGTAGATATAATCAATTCTAAATCCGCCTTTGTCCTCATCTCTACTTAATCTTGCACCAAGATTAGCTACAGCAATATTTTTTTTGTCATCCCTGGTATCTCCTCCTCTAACACTCGTATGTAAAGCAGCCAACTCACCAACAAACCGTCCTATTAAATCGGATAATTCAGTTCTGGTTGTTATACGTTTAACAAGAGGGAAGTATTTATCATGCATGGCTTGCCAATTCACACCATGCATATTTTTATCGTAAAAATAATCGCGCTCCATACGCCAGGCATCAGTAAAAAGTTGTTTCCAATCTTCTTGTGGTGTAATAGCAAACCGCCATCCACTTAAATCAATTTTTTTATCACTCAAGTCATTCACTTT
>JAGLKH010000059.1 GCA_023141985.1 Flavobacteriaceae bacterium
CATTACTTCTTACCAATTGCTTTTGTTACGGATGAAAACTTTGCTAAAAAAGATAGAATTCTTCCCATAAGCATTAATGGACAAAAAGGATTTATAATTGATGCTATAAATCTTGAAGCTTTTAGAAAGTTAGTTTTCGAACGTATTTTAAATGCCTTGCCAAGGGATATTACCAGGGTTCAATACCACAAAAGCGAGTTATTTAATAATATAGCCTATGAGTCTTCAAGATTTATGGGTTTAGAACAAAGTAACACTTCTATCGTATATAACGAAAAATATGTTTTAAAGTTCTTTAGAAGAATATATGCCGATAAAAACCCTGATTATGAAATGAGTCGTTTTTTATCTCAAAAGAAAGACTTTAAAAACACACCGGCTTATCTGGGAAGTATAAATATTATCGATTCAGATAATGTTAACATTACTATTGGGTTAATGCAAGAAATGGTTCCTAATCAAGGTGATGCCTGGGAATATATGCTTATGGAATTGCATAAAGTGTTTTCCAATTTAGAATATAAAAATATTAAGATAGATGCATTGCCACAAACAGAATTGTTTTTAAGATTAGATATTAGAGATGTTTCTCCACAAATAATAGATTGGGTAGGATTAAATCTATTTTTAAAAATTCAAACTTTGGCAAAGCGAACAGCTGAAATGCATATTGTATTAGGCTCAGAATTTGAAGACACCGCATTTACACCAACACATTTTAATGGAGATTATACGGTTTGGCTTAAAAACAGAATGTTATATCAGTTTCAAAACAGATTAAATACTATTGAGAATAATTTACACAAACTTGATGGTTTAGCATTGGAGCTTGCAAACGAACTTTTAGAAAAGAAAAATAGTATAAGAAAGAGATTCGTAAATTTTGATTGGACCAAACTTAAAAGTGAACGCATAAGAGTTCATGGAGATTATCATTTAGGACAAATATTGGTTAAAGACGATGATTTTTATATTTTAGATTTTGAAGGAGAGCCAGAGAGCACTATTAGAGACCGTAAAGTAAAACAACCACCTCTTAAAGATGTTGCAGGCTTATTTAGGTCGTTTCATTATGCCATCTATTCTAATATATTTAATAACTGCGAAAGCTATAAATATTCTCAAGAAGAGTTATTTAAAGCAGGAGAATTATTATACAGATATTTAATTGGCGTGTTTTTAGGAACTTATATTATAGAAGTACAAAATGCAAATTTAAATATAGGCTATCATCAAGAACGCATTTTTTTATTAAAATATTCGCTATTAGAAAAGGCGGTTTACGAATTAGGCTACGAACTTAATTCACGTCCTCGTTGGGCAGTTATTCCATTAAAAGGAATTTCAAATATTATCAATCATTAATTTATGGCAAAAGTAATAGCACATAGTTTGTTTTCAGATTTTGATATCAATCTTTTTAAAAGCGGAAAGCATTATCGTTTGTACGAAAAATTTGGTTCACATATTACAACTTTAGATGGAGTAGAAGGCACCTATTTTGCCGTTTGGGCACCAAGTGCGAAAGCAGTTTCTGTAATTGGGGATTTTAATTATTGGATGGAAGGAGAACATCAACTTAATGTACGTTGGGACGAAAGTGGAATTTGGGAAGGCTTTATTCCTAATGTTGGAAAAGGAAGCACTTATAAATACAAAATACAAAGCAACAATAACGATATTAAGACCGAAAAAGCAGATCCATATGCCAGACGATGCGAACATCCTCCAAAAACAGCTTCTGTAGTTTGGGAAGATAATTATTCTTGGAAAGATACTAAGTGGATGAAAAAACGCAAAAAGAATAATGCACTAGATGCACCATATTCAGTTTACGAAGTGCATTTGGGTTCCTGGAAACGTAAAATTGAAGAAAACAGATTTTTATCTTATACAGAATTATCAGAAGAATTAGTGACCTATGTTAAAGATATGAATTTTACTCACGTAGAATTAATGCCCGTAATGGAGTATCCTTACGATCCATCTTGGGGTTATCAGCTTACAGGTTATTTTGCCCCAACATCACGGTTTGGTTACCCAGAAGAATTTAAGTTACTGGTAGATAAATTGCATCAAAATAATATAGGTATCATTTTAGATTGGGTACCATCACATTTCCCAGAAGATGCTCATGGTTTAGGTTTCTTTGATGGCACATGTTTATACGAGCATCCGGATAAACGTAAAGGGTATCATCCAGATTGGAAAAGCTTAATTTTTAATTATGGAAGAAACGAAATCAAATCGTTTTTAATAAGTAATGCTATTTTTTGGTTAGACCAATATCATGCTGATGGATTACGTGTAGATGCAGTAGCATCAATGCTTTTCTTAGATTACTCAAGAGACGAAGGCGAATGGGAACCAAATATTTATGGAGGAAGAGAAAATCTTGATGCCATCGCTTTTATGAAAGAACTTAATGAAGAGGTTTATAAATCTTTTCCGGATGTACAGACTATTGCTGAAGAATCTACATCGTTTCCTATGGTATCTAAACCTACGTTTCTTGGAGGTTTAGGTTTTGGAATGAAATGGATGATGGGTTGGATGCACGACACCTTACAGTATTTTGCTAAAGAACCTGTCTATAGAAAGCACCATCAAAACGATTTAACATTTAGTATGACCTATGCATTTACCGAAAATTTTATGTTGCCATTATCGCATGACGAAGTGGTTTACGGTAAATCCTCAATGCTACGGAAAATGCCAGGAGACGAATGGCAAAGTTTTGCCAACCTTCGTTTGCTGTACAGTTATATGTTTACGCATCCGGGAACCAAATTGTTATTTCAAGGAGCAGAGTTTGGACAAAGCGAAGAATGGAATTTTCAAGAAAGTTTAGATTGGCATTTGACCCAATATAATGTGCATAAAGGCGTTCAGAAATTAATAAAAGATTTAAATGCCTTTTATAAAAAAGAGCCGGCATTACATCAAAAACAGTTTAGTGCTGAAGGATTTGAGTGGATTGACTACACTGATGCAGAAAACTCTGTTTTGGTGTATATAAGACACGGTAATGAAGCTTCAGACGATATTATCATTGCAAGCAATATGACTCCAATACCAAGAGAACAATATAGAATTGGGCTTCCAAAAATGGGTAAACTCAAAGAAATTTTTAATAGTGATTTAAAGAAATATTCTGGAACAGGTGATTTTAAAAATAAAATAATGACATCTGAAAAGAAAGAATGGCAATTTAGAGCACATTCTGTAGAAATTACTATTCCACCTTTAGGAATGGTTGCTTTTAAATATCAAATTCCTAAAAAATAACCTCATTATACAGGAAGAATTTTATAATTTTATTATAATAGCACTCCGAAATCGTTATAGTTAATAAAACATTAAAAAACTTTTTAATTATATAGTTTATATGTTTATACTTATACTTTTTTTTACATTTCGAAAAAGATAAATGAATGATTATTAATACAGAATTAGATCAAAAAGGAAATTTATTTCCATCAAAGGTAGTAGCATTTAAAAAAGATGTGGATACTTTATATTTTACAACAGAAAATGATGTTGTCTTACAACTTACAGTTTTTAGAGATAGTGTACTAAGATTTCGATATACAACTACAGGAACTTTTGGTAAAGATTTTTCTTATGCAATAACTAAATATGCGAGTAGGGGATACAACCATTTGCAAGTTGAAGATGAAAATAATTATTATAAAGTAATAACTTCAAAACT
>JAGLKH010000590.1 GCA_023141985.1 Flavobacteriaceae bacterium
AATCAAGTTGTAGTTACCGGAATTTTCGCTTCATTATTTTCTTTAATTATTGTTTATGTTTCAAATTCAGTACCCGCTACAAGTTGGTCTCCGGTTGATGACGATATGTTTTCAACTGTTTTTGGAAATACTGCTGTAGCGGTATTTGCAAGCATGATGGCTTATTTATTAGCACAATTTATAGATATACATATTTATCATTTTTGGAAACGTTTAACTAAAGGCAAACATTTATGGTTACGTAATAATTTTTCGACATTCCTATCACAATTTGTAGATACCTTGACTATTTTATTACTCTTATGCTCTTTTGAAATTATAGCTTGGGATAGATTTAATGGTTTACTTATCGCCGGTTTTTTGTTTAAAGTAATGATTGCAGCTCTTGATACTCCTTTTTTATATTTAGGTGTGTATTTATTTAGAAAACGGTTCAATTTAAAAGTAAACGAAGAGATAAACTTTCTTTAATGACGTCTATAATTTTATTAAACTTTAGCGACTAATAAACTAATCGTAATCATTTAACGTATATACCTACAAAATCCTATAATTATGAAAAAAGCTTTAAAAATTACAGGAATTTCTTTATTAATCATCATTTTTTTATTAGCTGCAATTCCATTTATCTTTCAAACACAAATTAAGGACATGCTTAAAGTGTCCATAAACGAAAATGTGAATGCAAAAGTAGAGTTTAGTGATGTTAGTTTAAGTTTATTGCGAAGTTTTCCGATGGCACAAGTAACTATTAATGATTTAGAAATTACAAACTTCAAACCTTTTAAAGACGAAACCTTTGCGATTGCTAAGTCTATTTCGTTTACAATGTCTGTTAGAGAATTGTTTAAAAAGGGCGATGATGAGCCAATTATTGTAAATTCAATTACTGTTGACGAAGCCTTAATAATATTAAAAACGGATGCATCAGGCAATACCAATTATGACATTGCAAAAGAAGCTGAAAATGTGAATTCCTCAACTTCAGAAAGTAGCGGTTTTTCTTTTGATATTGAAGATTATAGTATAAACAATAGTGCTTTTACATTTATTGACGAAACCTCAAACACAACAATATATATTACAGAACTTAATCATTCTGGAAAAGGAATTTTTTCTGCAGAAACATCTGAACTCGATACAAACACAGAAGCTAAAGTGAGTTTTGCAATAGATAGCACAAGCTATTTAAACAATACCTATTTAAAACTTGATGCCTTAATTGAATTAGATTTAAGTACAAACACTTATACTTTTAAAAACAACAAAGGCTATATAAATGAGCTGCCTTTGGAGTTTCAAGGCTATGTAAAGCAATTAGAAGATGGTCAGGAAATTGACATTACGTTTGAAAACCCTGAATCATCATTTAAAGATTTTCTTGCAGTGATTCCAAAAACATATTCTAAAAACCTTGATAATGTAACAACCACAGGAGATTTTAAAGTAAAGGGGCTCATAAAAGGGGTGTCATCAAATAAAACCATCCCAAAATTAGAGATTAATATTGTGTCCAAAAATGCTTCTTTTAAATATCCCGATTTACCAAAACGTGTCGAAAATGTTTCGATTAATATGGCTATAAAAAACACCACGGGAAATACAAATGATACTTATATAGACATTAAAACACTTAACT
>JAGLKH010000591.1 GCA_023141985.1 Flavobacteriaceae bacterium
AGATGAAACATTACAATGTTAGTCTAAACGAATTGCTTGAACATGTAAAGAAAGCAAATGTAAATGCTCCTGGTGGTGTTATTAATCAATATGGCAATCAATACATTATTAAGGGAAACGGAAGAGCTTATGTATTGGAAGATTTACAGGAGGCTGTTTTAAAACAAGTGAATGGACAAACCATTAAAATTAAAGATGTAGCGACCGTACAGATTGGTGCTTCCGATAAAATAGGCGATGGATCGTTGAATGCAAATCCAGCAGTGATTTTAACCATTTCAAAACAACCCGAGGTCAATACCTTGGAGTTGACTGAACTGTTAGATGAAGCGATTGCAGATTTAAAAAAGACCTTACCTAAAGGAGTGAACATTAAAAGTAAGATTTTCAGGCAATCTGATTTTATCGAAGCCTCTATTAATAACCTAAATCAAACCTTATTGGAAGGTGCATTCTTTGTTATGATCATCCTATTCATTTTTTTAATGAATTGGAGAACAACTTTAATCTCGTTATTGGCAATTCCTATTTCGTTATTGGCATCAATTATCATACTTAAATTATTAGGTTATACCATAAACACAATGAGTTTAGGAGGTATGGCAATTGCTATTGGTGCTTTGGTAGATGATGCTATTATTGATGTGGAAAACGTCTATAAACGCTTACGGGAAAACATCAAAAAATCAAAAAGCGAACGCTTACCTATCCTAACAGTAGTACGAGATGCTTCTATGGAAATAAGAAGCTCCATCATTATTGCTACCCTAATTATTATCGTATCCTTTATACCATTGTTCTTTTTGAGCGGAATGGAAGGACGTTTATTACAGCCATTAGGGATAGCATTTGTAACATCCGTTTTAACTTCATTGTTAGTTGCCGTTACGGTAACACCTGTACTGTGTTCCTATCTTTTGAAAAATGAAAAATTATTAAACAAACAGGCAGAAGGTACACTTGCAGAGCGGTTGCTACAAAAACACTATTCAAGTGTATTGAAAAGAGCAATGAAAGTTCCCAGAACAGTAATAGGTGTTGCCGTAATCGGCTTTTTCATAAGCCTGTTGGTGCTTACACAATTGGGAAGAAGCTTTTTACCTGAATTTAACGAAGGCTCATTGGTTATTAGTGTCGTTGGTCCTCCGGGAATGTCTTTGGAAGAAAGCAATAAAACAGGAAAGTTGGTAGAACATATTTTATTGGATTTGCCCGAAGTAGATGTAGTTACAAGACGTACTGGAAGAGCAGAATTGGATGAACATGCACAAGGTGTTAACGCAGCCGAAATAGATGTTCCTTTTATTTTAGATGGAAAAACTAAAGAAGAATTTTTTGAAGAAGTTAGAAACAAATTGAGTATAACACCTGGAGTTAATATTACTTTAGGTCAACCCATTGCTCACCGTATTGATCATCTGCTTTCAGGAACTCGTGCCAATATTGAAATAAAAATATTTGGTTCAGATTTGCAACGCTTATTCGAAATAGGTAAAAGTGTAGAACAAAATATTAAGGGTATTGATGGGTTGGCAGATGTAGCAGTAGACCAACAAATAGAAGTACCACAAATACGCATTAAACCAAAACGTCAAATTTTATCTGCTTACGGAATGACTGTTGGTGATTTAATGGAGCAAGTGAATATAGCCTATGCAGGAGAAGAAGCAGGTGAGGTCTATGAAGGTCAGCAATATTTTGATTTGGTGGTGCGTTACAAAAAACAGTTTAGGGATAATATAGAAAATATTAATACTACCTTGATAAGTCTACCAAATGGGGGCCAAACAAATTTAGGTGAACTGGCTACTATTGCATCAGTAAGTAGTCCAAACACCATTAATCGTGAAGATGT
>JAGLKH010000592.1 GCA_023141985.1 Flavobacteriaceae bacterium
CCAATACCAAAATCTTTGGCATCCATTTCAATTTTTGGCGCTTTTACAACGGTATTCTCTTCCTGACTTTCTTTTAAAACCGTTAGGCGCTTTAAAAGATTCATAGATTGACTTTGCTGATTAATAAAAACGATAGCACCTTTATTTTCATCATTGACCACTTTAAACATTTCGTCTAATTTCTTATCAAGATTATTGGTAAGTGTACCCAAAATGTCATTATTGACTAATGTAGAATTTATTCTTGTAAGAATAGCTTCATCAGGACTCCATACACCTTTAGTTAAAGCTATATGTAATTGATTATTAGTAGTTTGTTGATAAGCTCTTAAGCGATAACTTCCAAATCGGGTTTCTATCTGAAAATCTTCCTTTTTCTCAATTAAGGAATCATGTTCCATGCGATAAGCGACTAAATCCTCAATAGAAATAATTTTGAGATCAAATTTTTGAGCGACATCAACAAGTTGTGGTAAACGTGCCATGGTGCCATTTTCATTTAAAATTTCTACCAATATTCCAGCAGGTTGAAAACCTGCTAATCGTGCTAAATCTACAGCAGCTTCTGTATGACCTGTTCTACGTAATACACCACCATTTTTTGCACGCAGAGGAAAAATGTGACCGGGACGTCCTAAATCGAATGGTCTTGTATCATCGTTAACAAGCGCTTGTATAGTTTTTGCTCTATCCTGTACAGAAATTCCAGTAGTACATCCATGACCTATTAAATCTACCGAAACTGTAAATGGTGTATGATGTAAAACGGTATTGTTTTTTACCATCATAGTTAAATCCAGTTCTTCGCATCTGTCTTCGGTAAGTGGTGCGCAAATAAGTCCGCGACCCTGAGCAGCCATAAAGTTTATCATCTCTGGAGTTACCTTTTCGGCAGCTGCAATAAAATCACCTTCATTCTCTCGATTTTCATCGTCTACAACAATAATTACTTTACCTTGACGAATATCGTTTATAGCATCCTGGATTGAGTTTAGTTGTATTACCTGTGTATTATCTTCAGTTTTAACAGTCGTCATATCTTATGATTATGATGCAAAGATATTGCATATTTTTTAGACCTATCTAATTTGTTTTAAATCTTCTTTGAGTTTGCTTTTAAAATAGAAATGATAAATGAAATATAAGGGAACACCCAAAATAATAAGAACAATGGCATTAGTCATTATTTTTCCTCCCATAATTTTATAAAAATTTGATTGGTTGATAAAAGCTTTTATAAAATAAATTAGATACAATACTGTAGCAATTGCACCAATAATGACTAATACTTTACCAAAAACAGGAAAACCATTATTATTTAAAACAGCTCCAATTATGCTAAAGGGAAGTGTTATGAAATACAGTTTAAATGCAAGGACAGAATTAATACTGTATGCATTTTTATACCTTAAAGCAGTTTCATAATTTTCATTAACCAGGTTTCCTCCAAAACGTAATTCCTCTTCGGTAATTCCTCTTGTGTTTAAAATTTGTAAGGATGTATTTCTATAGCTATCATCGAAATCGTACTGTCTATAGTTTTTAATAATATCTATAAGTTTTTTATCGGAGTAACTATTTAAATTTGAATAAGCTTCCGAATTTTCATCAAGAAAGACATTGGTATAAACAGGTGTGATCGTCGACTTATTGCTTAATAGTTTTTTTAGTGGAACTAAAACGCTATCAAGATCAAATAAACTTCTGTCTTTTGTGGCTCTATTTGTAAGATAAATACTTAATGGAAGCATTAAAAATGTAGAAAGCCATGAGGCAATAACTGGATTTAAGCTACTGTCTTCAGCACTATTTTTGGCGAAAATGCCAATAAAATGATAGGTTAAAAATAAGACTATAGCAATAATAATAGGCAAACCAAATCCACCTTTCCGAATTAATGCGCCTAATGGTGCACCAATAAAAAATAAGATAATACAAGCAAATCCTAAAGCAAACTTTTCATAAAAAGAAATAATATGCTTATTAATATTTTTTTCTTTAATAGCTAGAGTTTTCTTTTTAGTTGTTATTATTTGTTTGGTACTCCTAATCGAGTTAAGTGCAATATCTATAAGCTGTATGTTTTTATGAGGTTTAAATAGTTTGTAGATATTATCTTCTGAAGCAGCAACCGAATCATTTTTTTTTGGACTTATATTAGTATTTAAACTTGCTGCAGTTGTTCGGTTATACATGTTCTCTGCAAGAGTTTTATAGTCGTCAGTCTTTATTATCAGTAAAGTGTCTATAGTTGTATTTAGATCTTTTATACCGAGCATACTGTATTTTGTTGTATAGTCTTGCTTTTCAAAATCGACTTCGTTAATTTTTGAAAGATCTACATTTATAGTATATTTTTCGAATGTACTTTTTGCATTGGGTTTTTTTTCTTTATCTTTAAAATCTTTGGGTTGTAGGTCATCATGATAATTTCCATCAAAAAGCACTAATTTAAGCACATCGGAATCTACACTACTTGCAAGTTCTCCAGTTTTTGAAACTATTACAGTATGATTTCCAGGAGAATTTCCTTTCTTTTGATGAATAATAACACCTTCTAAAAACTGTCCACGTTCACCACTCTTTTTATCAACTTTTATGTTTATACTACCTATTTGATTAAACTGCCCTTCGGCAATTGCCATAGCAGGTTTTACTTTTGCAATGTTCTTCCTTAAATTATAAAAGTTAAATTCTGCCCAAGGAATTACATTATTTGCAAAGAAAAAAGTGGTTATTGCCAATCCAACAATAAATACACTTAAGGTTCTCATAGCACGTTGCAATGATATACCTGTAGATTTCATTGCTGCAAATTCGTAGTTTTCAGCAAAGCTTCCAAATACCATTATAGAAGCTAATAGAATGGTTAGGGGTAAAACTAAAACTACAAGTCGAGGAGTAACGTAAAGTAAAAATTTTGCTACAATATCTATTTCTAAATCTTTTCCTGCAAGTTCGGTTATATATAACCATACAGATTGTAAAACAAAAATTAGCATGAGAATAATAAACACACTAAAAAAAGTTTTTAAATAGGTAACGAGTATGTATCTATCTAATATCTTCACAGAGAAAACC
>JAGLKH010000593.1 GCA_023141985.1 Flavobacteriaceae bacterium
GAGACTGTTTACTGATTTTCTATTTCTACTAAAATTGGACAATGGTCGCTATGTACTGCATCAGACAATATAACGGCTCTTTTTATTTTTTCTTGTAAAGGATTTGCAACCATTGCATAATCTAATCGCCAGCCCTTATTATTCGCTCTTGCATTGGCACGATAACTCCACCAACTATATTGCTGAGATTCTTTGTTTAAATGCCTAAACGAGTCTATAAATCCGCTATTTATAAAGCCTCCCAGCCATTCTCTCTCTTCAGGTAAAAAGCCTGAAACGTTTTTCATTTTAGGGTTATGAATATCTATCTCTTCATGACAAATATTATAATCACCACAAACTACAAGATTTGGAATACTATTTCTAAGTGTGGTAAGATATTCTTGAATTTCTTCCATATAGTTAAATTTAAACTCAAGTCTTTCTAAATTTGTTCCAGATGGCAAATACATACTCATCACTGAAACTTCATCAAAATCTACACGAAGATTTCTACCTTCAAAATCCATAGATGCTATGCCTGTACCATATTCTATGTGATTGGGTTCGTTTTTACATAAAACCGCAACACCACTATATCCTTTTTTCCGGGCACTATACCAATAATTATATTGGTAGCCAGCTTCTACAAATATATCCAGATCCAATTGTTCTTTTAAAGCCTTTATTTCTTGTAAACAAATTACATCCGGGTTAGCACTTTTTAACCAACCCATAAAGTCCTTTTTTAATGCTGCACGAATACCATTAACATTATAAGATATTATTTTCATCTATTTGGTAAAATTTTATGAAATCCCAACCTTCGTTGGGACAACTCTCCTTATTTAAAATAAGTGAGTTAATTTTTGCTAAAATAAATAATGCTTTACTTTTACGCTAGAAATAAAAATATATTTTTATTTAGATTCTCGATTTCTCGGGAAAGACAAAACTAATAGGAATCCTTTAAGTAAACTTAAAGGGGTTCTTTTTCATATTATGGCAGTTTTAACTAAAACTATTAACAAAATATTTTAAACTATTCACAGTTTAAGTATCAGATGAAATTTACGCTCTCTTTATTAATTTTATTATTTAGTTTTTGCGCTTTTGCCCAAGACCAGACTTCCAATTATAGAAGTAAAACAGTTGCAGTAAAAGATTCTATTGTAATTGATAGTGTGAGTATAAATTCGAGCAAATTTATTTTACGCCAAAAAGATAACACTTTAATAGATTCTTCTTTTTATACTATAGATTTTGCAAAAGCATTATTAACATTTAAGAAGTCTATTGATACAGATTCTATTGTTATTGAATATTTACGTTTTCCTGAATTCTTAACAAAAACATATAAGCAATTAGACACATCCATTATAGTAGAAAACACAAGCAATTTAGATAAGTTATATAAGTTATCTCAACCAAGTGACATTAGAAGTTTTACCCCTTTTGATGGTTTAACAACCTCAGGAAGCATTTCTCGTGGTGTCACGATTGGCAATAATCAAAATTCGGTTTTAAA
>JAGLKH010000594.1 GCA_023141985.1 Flavobacteriaceae bacterium
AACAAGTCTTTGCTTATGTAGATAACGATATCATTATAGAAACGCTCATAAAAGATGGCGCTAAGGTTAAATACGGAGATGTTGTATTTTATGTTGAAGGGGCTTCGCAATCCATTCTAAAAGCTGAACGTTTAGTACTTAATGCTATGCAACGAATGAGTGCAATTGCGACTAAAACAAGAACTTTTGTCGATTTATTAGAAGGAACGAATACTAAAATATTAGACACTCGTAAAACAACTCCAGGAATTCGTGCTCTCGAGAAATGGGCTGTAAAGATTGGAGGAGGAGAAAACCATAGATTTGCTTTGTACGATATGATTATGCTTAAAGATAACCATATAGATTTTGCAGGAGGATTAACAAAAGCTATTGATAAAACCAAGCAATATCTAAAAAATACTAAAAGAGATTTAAAAA
Source organism: Flavobacteriaceae bacterium (assembly GCA_023141985.1). Lineage (GTDB taxonomy): Bacteria > Bacteroidota > Bacteroidia > Flavobacteriales > Flavobacteriaceae > PRS1. The sequence goes on from JAGLKH010000594.1 coordinate 421, forward strand.
TTATTGTTGAAGCCAGAAATCTTGAAGAGATAGAAGAGATATTGAAAAGTGAAGAAGTATATCGTATTTTAATAGATAATTTTAATTTTACAGATACACGTAAAGCAGTGAAATTGATTGGCGACAAATGCTTAACAGAATCTTCAGGTGGTATTAATGAGAAAACGGTTAGAAAATATGCCGACTGTGGTGTAGATTATATTTCCAGTGGTGCATTAACACACTCGGTTTACAATATGGATTTAAGTTTAAAAGCGGTTAACCAGTAGTCAGTGTTCAGTAGTCAGTTAAAAAAAAGTATTAATTTAATAATAAAATATAGGATTAACGCCTTAACAACAAACAACCTAACAACTAATTGATGTCCAAACCAATAGAAGATAAGCTTAGTAAAATTCCTGTAGTTAATCTGTTAGTTAGGCTATTAAAAAGGATAAAGCTTCCTGGATTAGAGGGCTTGTCTTTATACGATTTGCTTGAATTGTATGCTATTGGAATTTTTAAAGGTGCGCTTACCACAAGAGCAAGTGCCATTGCATTTAGTTTTTTTACAGCTATTTTCCCTTTTCTGTTATTTGTGTTAATATTAATTCCATATATACCAGTTGCAGACTTTCAAAAAGAATTTTTATCGTTTTTAGAATCATTTTTACCACCTCAAACGTCAGAATTTTTCTTTTCAAATATTTTCGAGAATATTGAAAATACTGAACGAGGTGGATTATTGTCTTCAGTTTTTGCTCTATCTATTCTATTAATGGCAAATGGAGTAAGTGCTGTGTTTTCCGGATTTGAAAGCTCATATCACGAACAGTTGGTTAGAAACATTTTTAAGCAATATATGTATGCTTTGGGAGTTGCATTAATTTTAGCTTTTTTATTAATCATTACGGTCGCATTTTTTGGCTACTTCGAAATTTATATCATTCAACCATTATTTAATAGTTTTGAAAAACAAGGAATGACAGAGAAGGGTTCTATTATATTTTGGGTAATGATTGCAAGGTATCTGTTTTTTGTATTCATGATTTATATGACTACAGCAATATTGTATTATTTTGGAACAAAAGAAGGAAAGCATTCTAAATTCTTTTCAGCGGGAGCTTTACTTACCACCTTACTCATTATATTAACGTCGTATTTATTTGGAATTTATATCGAAAACTTTTCACAATACAATAAACTCTTTGGTTCTATAGGAGCATTACTAATCTTGTTATTTTATCTATGGCTTAACTCTAATATTTTATTACTGGGCTTTGAATTAAATGCATCTTTAAATCGTTTAAAAAAGAAAACTAAGTTGTAATGAGAAGATCGGTGTTTCTGTTTTTGGTATTTATTGTATCGTATTCGGTATCTTCTCAAAGCATATTTGGAAAATGGAAAACCGTTGATGGAGAAACAGGAGAAGAGAAATCTATCGTAGAAATTTATGAAGAAAAAGGAAAAGTTTTTGGGAAAGTTGTAGATATTCT
>JAGLKH010000595.1 GCA_023141985.1 Flavobacteriaceae bacterium
CGTATGTGCAATAATAAAGCTTATTACACCTAGTTTTAAGCTTGAAGATGTAAAAAATTGAGTAAAAATAGCATAAAAAATAAGCCAAAAAATAAGTGTAAAAGAAATTTTATAAATCTTTTCTGTTTTATCGGCATTGACAATACTTTGAAAAAACCAATTGGTTATAATGAGTATCCAACTCAAATATTTATTATCTCGTATTTGTTTTTTAACTCCTCTCATAAATCTCTAAATAATTAAACACATCCTTTTTAACTTCTGTATAATCCCTATTGTTATCTATCGATTTAATTTTTAGGTCTTTAATGAGAATACTATATACTTTGATTTTATCAGCAAGATGCTCATCATGTAAAGTATCTTTTTTACGAGCTCTAATTGTATTCTCATCAACTATCGGAATCAAAATTTTTGTGTTTTTAGGAATTAAATCAATAAAAGCCTTACCAATATTTGTTTTATGCAAATCTAATCGTTTGGTATCTACCATTAAATCTGCCAATGTATCTAAACTAAATCGGTCAAAAAGTAATATTTCATCTGATTTAATTTTTCTCTTTTCAAAATACCATTTGATTTTAAAATCTAATAATTGCAGTATCGGAAAAAGCCAAGACACAAAGCTTGATTTATAAAACTCATGTTTACCGTATTTAATACCATCAATAATTTTATATGTTGTTAAGCCAACCAACCTACAATATGCCATTAAAGGTTTTGATGTTATTTTAGGTGACCGTATCCAAACATGTTTTGTTTTTTTAGATTGTGCTATTAGCTCTTTCTCTACATCATTTAAAATAGTAGTTTTCCCGCTGCCGTCTGAGCCTGTAATGTAAAAAGTCATTTTTTTAAAAACTATTAATTGTATTTACCAATATGTCAATATTTGACTTGGAGTATTTTTCTTTAATAATTTCCTGATTTCTTTTCCCTATTTCTTTCCATTTATCTTTATTGTTGAGAAGGTAAAATATTGATTCTGACAACTCATCTACATCTCTTTCTTTTACTAATATTTTTTCGATTAACTCTGGATTACCTGCATGCTCAGTAGCTATTACAGGCTTTCCCCATGCCATAGCTTCCATTAAAGCGACTGGAATTCCTTCTCGCTCGGCTGGTTTACCATCTGAATAAAACTCTGTATAAGATGGTAAGCAGAAAATATCACAAGCAGAGAATATAATATCTAATATCGGTGAACCTTGCTTACCTAAAATAGCAACTTGATCTTCCATGTTATATTCTTTAACTAGTTTTTCTACATCAATTGAATTTTCAGAAAAATAAGAACCTCCTACTACCCAAAGTACATAATCTGTACGCTCTAATTTTTTCAATGCTTTTAATAAAATATCATACCCTTTCTTTTCTGCCCAATTAGCTACTATTAAAATTTTAGTTTTATTCTCAACATAATTCAAATTATCAATATCAGGAAACAGTCTCATTACCTCAAGTTTATTTTCTGCAACTCCAAAGCTTTTATTTATAATTTTCGAATTAAAATCT
>JAGLKH010000596.1 GCA_023141985.1 Flavobacteriaceae bacterium
GATAATCTTTATCTTTGGTATCTCTATTTGCATCAAAAAATTCATATTTAAATACGGGCTGTACTTTCCATTTGGTTTCATACGCTGCCATGATATAGCCTCCGGCTCTTCTTTCTCCTAAAGCAATAGGTTCTGAGCCACAACCAGTATCTGCTCCAGGGTCAAATGCACCTTCATCATAAATATATTCGGCATTAATTTTTAAATTGTTAAATACCAATGCCAGATCACCACCAACTGTAGTACGAGAATCATCAACACTACTTTTTGGGTAACCATATCTAAAACTACCACCTAAAGTCATAAAATCAGTTACTTTATAAGTAGCCCTAGCAATAATATCTTTTTTTGTATTGTTGTCTTTTTCATTTAATCCTTTTCCATTCATTATGGCAAGTGCATAATTAAGTTTAGTGTATTTATTTCCGCCAAATATAGCTAAACCATAATCTCTTTGTGGCACAACTAATTGGTCTGATACTATTGCTCTGTCTATTGTTGTAAGGTTCCAACATGCTGTTGTTACTTCTTGCCCAAATGGTTGCTTAAATGCACCAACAGATATTCTTGCCCAATTATATTTATCGTATGTAATAAATGCATCTAATAAATAAGCACTACCTACACCTCCAATAAAAGGGCTGGCCTCTAACATAAAATAGTATGAAAAGTCTTCATAAACTTTTCCTCGAACACCTATTCTAGCCCTTTTAAATCTAAATGTGTTTTCATTCTCATCAGTAAACGTATAGTCGTATTGAGATTGTAAATAGCCAAATATTTTAACTTTTGGAGGGCTTAACGAATCATTTTGAGTAATAGGTTCATCTCCTTCACAACCCTGTGAAAAAACATTGTTTGTCTGAAAAAATAGTACAAGAGCAAACAATATATATATTTTGTTCTTCATCTTATCTGAATTTAAGGTTATATTAATTTACAAGTGGTAAACTTTTTGATACAGATGGACTCCATTTATTAGTTACCCATGCATCATTTGAATTGTATAATCCGTTCATTCCATATGTTAAACTATATGCATCATAACCCAACACTCTTAACCAAGCTGTTAGCACTGCTGAAGTTTGACCAGTATAACAATAATTTACAACTTTTGCATTAGGACCGGAATCTAAAGATAGATACCCATCACCCACTAATAATAGTTCTTCCTTAATACGATAAGCATTTGAAACATGTCCAAAACCATCATAATCGGTTGCTACAAAATAATTGTTTACAAAATAGTCGCTTGGTGAAGTAAGTACATCTCCACCGGTTACAGTTTTAAATCCATCAGCAACTACTTGTTCAACTCTATCTTTAAGAATCTGTGAACCATCTGTTGATACACTAGAAATAGTAGGATCTGTTAATACTTCATTAGAAGGAGCATTTGAATACGTCCAATTAACATGTCCAACAGCTGGATTATCAGTAATGGCGCTATTCCACTTACTTGCAGTTGTAGAATTCCAACCAGACATTCCCCATTTTAAAGCTTGTGTATAGCTGTAACCGTACATACGTAATAAAGCTGCACCGT
>JAGLKH010000597.1 GCA_023141985.1 Flavobacteriaceae bacterium
AAACAAATGAAACTTTAAGTACCCGTAATGTTAATTTAAAACAAGCGTTTACTATTAAAGGCAGTAATATTGTAACTAATACATTATTAATACAAATTAACCCATTACTACTTAATAGCAAATACTTAACAGTTTATAATACCTTAGGTCAAAAAATAACAACAGTAAAGACACAAAATATAAACCTTTTGCGATTAAATGTATCTAATCTTTCAAATGGTGTGTATTATATTGTAGCCTCATATGATAATTTAAACCCACTAAAATTTATTAAATCGAATTGAAAATTAAATTACTATACCTACTTGTTTTTGTTCTAAACCATTTTAGTGCTGTTTGTCAAACTAAAATTGATATTAATGCTGTGGTTGATGTTGTTGAGAATCAAATTAAAATAAATCAAAGTATAGCATATAAAAACACTTCTAAAGACACTTTAAAAACTATTTACTTAAATGATTGGAGTCATAGTTATTCAACAAAAAGTACGCCTCTGGCGAAACGTTTTTCAGAAGAGTATAATAGCAACTTTCATTTTGCTGAAAATAATGAACGAGGCTATACTGTAATAACTTCTTTAAAGAATGAAGCTAATTCAAATTTAATATTTGAGCACTTAGCATTATATCCTGATGTTATAAAAGTAGATTTAGAAAATCCTTTATATCCAGAAGATAGTTATAATTTAAAGTTAACTTATACAATACAAATTCCTAAAGATAAATTTACGCACTATGGTGTAACTCCATTACAGGATTACAATTTAAAATATTGGTATATAACCCCATCTGTCTACAATAAAGAATGGCAATATTATAGCAATAAAAACCTAGACGATTACTATACACCAAAAGCAGATATTAATATACAAATAGAAATTCCTAAAAACTATAACCTAACCTCAGAGCTAGATGTTATTAAAAATATTGAAAATACCGATACAAAAACTATTTATCTTGCCGGAAAAAATCGTGTTGATAGTAAATTATTTTTAAACAAAGCTCCAGTTTATAAAACGATACAAACCGATGATTTCTCCGTTATTTCCAACATAACACAGAAAGATTTAGATGAAACGAATAAAGCATTGATTACTGATAAGATTACCCGTTTTATTACAAATAATTTAGGTAACTATCCTCATAAAAAACTTATAGTTTCAGAAATTGAAGCTAAAAAAGATCCTATTTACGGTTTAAATCAATTGCCAAATTTTATTAGACCATTTCCTAAGAATTTTCAATTTGAATTAAGATTATTAAAAAGTGCATTAAACAATTATCTCGATAACACACTACTAATAAACCCAAGAAAAGAGCAATGGTTAAAAGATGGTTTTCAAATATATTTTTTAATTAAATATATTGAAGTTTATTATCCAAACATGAAGTTATTAGGCTCTTTATCTAATGTTTGGGGAGTCCGTTCATTCCATATTTCCGATTTAAAATTCAATGAACAATATGGCTTGGTATATATGCATATGGCTAGAACAAATCGAGATCAGCCATTAAATATGCAAAAAGATTCGCTTTTAAAGTTCAATAAAAATTTAGCAAGCAAATATAAAGCCGGCGTTGGTTTAAAATATTTGGATGATTATATTAATGCTGACATTTTAGAATCTACAATCAAAATTTTTATTGAACAATATAAAT
>JAGLKH010000598.1 GCA_023141985.1 Flavobacteriaceae bacterium
GAATTCGTTAAGGATTTTGAAATAGATAAAATCTATTTTTGCGATGATGAAATCAATAGTTATCCGGCAGTCTTTCTTAAGCAGGTGGTTTCTTTTGATGTTGACACTTTAAAGCAAATAACAAAAATTCAACGTAAGATATGGAATTATAAAAAGGTGCTGTTTTTATACGTACATAATGAAACCGAGATACGCATTTATAATTGTGCTGAAAAACCATTTGCCATAAAGCAGGATGATACTAATTTTGAAAAAGAACTTCAGAAACTTGAAATAAAAAGAGCTACTTTATCAGATAAAGAATCATTTAATGACTTAAACAAAGTATTTTCTTCAATAGCCATTGACACAGGTGTTATCTGGACATTAGAAGAGGCAGCAGCAATACGGAATAAAATTAATTTACAACATAAGGTAGATAAATTCTTAGTTGATAGCTTGTTTAATACCGCAAAAGAATTGCAAAATCAAGGATTAGGTATTGATTTGATTCATAAGATAATAATGCGTTCTTTGTTCCTCTTATATTTAGAAGACAGGAAAGCAACTGATGAGAAATTTTATTCACAGTTTAAACCAAACGCAGCTTCATACTTCAATATTTTAGAAGACGTAAAAGCGACTTATGCTCTTTATAAGAAATTAGCTGAACGATTCAATGGAAGTTTATTTACGCTTTCTGATAATGAAATTCGTTTAAACTTAGAACAACTTCAATTAATCAAAGAGTGTTTTATAAGTGGAAATGATGGAAGCAAACAAACTAAACTTTTTGCTGATTGGAGATTATTTGATTTTAAAATTATTCAAATAGAATTATTAAGTGAAATTTATGAGAATTTTCTTGCTAAAATAGACCCTTTAAAGAAACAACAAACAGGCACTTATTACACACCTCCATCTCTGGTTGAATTAATCCTAAATGAAAAGCTGCCAACAAATAACAAAGAAGATAACTATAGTGTAAAAATATTAGACCCGACATGTGGTTCAGGAATTTTTCTTGTTGAAAGCTTTAAGAGATTGGTGAAACGCCATGAGAATAAATTCAATAAAAAACTTTCTGATTTTGATGAACTCAAAACATTGCCAACTAACAATATTTTTGGAATAGAATTGCAACCACAAGCAATTAAAGTAGCTGCATTCAGTCTATACTTAGCTTTGGTTGATAATTTGAACCCAAAAACAATATGGCAAGAAGAAAAAAATAAATTACCGGCTCTTATTAATAATCCCAATGACGATTCCTTAAAAGTACAGGGCTACAATTTATTTTGCAGAGATACTATTGAAGAGAATAAGGAGATAGAAAAAATTAAATTTGACCTAGTTGTTGGAAACCCACCGTTTGGAACGACAAACTTATTGCCATCAATAAGGCACTATTGTGATAAGAATGGTTTTGCAAAAGAAATGGTTTTACCATTCCTCCACAAAGCGATTACGTTTTCTCCTACCGGAGAAATTGCTCTTATTTTTAACACAAAGGTCTTGACCAACACAGGTTCAACATATCAAAAATTTCGAGAATGGTTGTTCAATGAGACTTATGTAGAAAAAATATATAATTTTTCTATTCTCAGAAAAGCACCCAAAAGTTTTGGAGGACAACTATTCGGCTCTGCTGTAGGTCCAATTAGTATTGTTTTTTATAAAAAGATAAATCCTCAAAATGCTTCTGACAGAATTGTTTATTATGCACCTAAAACATATGTAAAAAGCAACATCTTGGAAGGTGTTTCTATTGACAGTACTGATGTAAAATTCCTTCCAAGAGAAGAATGTCAAAAACCAGAGACTAAGATTTGGAAAATTGCTATGTGGGGCGGAATGGGTGATTATTCATTTTTTAGTAAGTTAAAACAATCTAATTCATTAGGAAAGTATTTAAATAAAAAAGGTATTAAAAAAGGCTTAGGGTTACAATTTCTAGATAAATCAACGAAAAAGCCTATCGAAAACAAAGATATACCACAAACATATATTCTGCCTGAAAATATCGGGAGATATAAATCATATTCTTTTTCAAAATTGAAGGATGGATTAACCCAGAAATCAATTGTGCTATATCAAAATCATTATGGCGTTTCATTTTCTGAAATTTCGACTATAGATGTTTTTAGGAGAACTGGTGCAGAATCTGTGTATAAAGCTCCTCAATTATTAGTTAAAGAAGGTCTTATTGATTGGAAGATATGTTCTTCTTTTATAAATACAAGTTGTGCTTTCAACAGCAAGGTTCTTGGATTAAGTTATCATGATGATAAGATATTAAAAGGACTTACTTGCTTTATAAATTCCAAATTTGCTTACTATTTTTTATTTATTTATTCTGCCTCTATTGGAATTGAGAGAGAGGAAATTAAACCAAATGAGATTTATAGTTTGCCTTTTAATTTGGAGGATTCTGATTTATACTATTTAGCTGAGTTATATGAGAAATATTTTAATGATAATACCATTTTCAATCAAGATATTCATAAGTTTGAGAATGATATTGACAACTATATTTTTTCATTATATGATTTTTCTAAAGATGAGTTGAGTATTATTGATAATTTTATAAATTACTCTCTTCCTCTATTGTCAAAGAAGAATAATCTCCCATTTAATCCAGTAGATATTAACCATTGTCTGGAATACTCAAATAAGATTTGTGTAGAGCTAAATGACTTTTTAGATGGTCAGGATTTATTTGCTAATGCTACAGTATTTGATATAAATAGATTTTCACCTCTAATAGCAATTAAGGTTTCATTTGACGATACAAGAAAGAGGTTATCCAAATCAAAAGAAGATATAAATAACGAATTAAAAAGACTGGATAGGCAATTATGGGAGGAAAAAGCAGCCAATATCTATTTCAGAAAAAAACTAAACTACAAGGTTAGTGATGATTTATATTATATCATACGACCCAATCAAAGACGCTTCTGGACAGAATCAATGGCAATGGAAGATGCCTCAGGGTTAATTCTTGAAATTTTAAACGAGGATTAATTTATGAGTGCACAAAATAAAGTTAAGAACGCATTTCGAACTGGATTTGAAAACCGATGCTTGAAGTTATTAGTAGCAGCATATGAAAATGCAATCCAAGATAAGACAATATCACTTGATTGGGATGAAAATGATATCACAGCACAACTGCATGAATACATTGATTCTAACCAATTAAGATTAGATTGGTCAATTATTAGCAATGTGGAGCATCACCTTCCTAAAAAATCCATTACCAAAA
>JAGLKH010000599.1 GCA_023141985.1 Flavobacteriaceae bacterium
TGGACGATTGTTGGGTATGGCTATATAGAGGCGCATGGCACGAATGGGAATCCTATCAAATTGAAATGGCCGTGCCAATGAGCCCGGATCAGGTACTTAAAAAGAGGCATGCCATATTCTACCACCAATCACAAAAAGATGGAGTCATGTTCCAAGGTGACGACAACAGGGAATTCTGGGTTAGGGTCGAGGACAGGAACAGGTTAACAGCTGATAAATACAACAACCTCGGTCTGGCAGATTATGCTGCAATCGAAGCTTTTATGCGCTATTATTTTTAATTATAAATGTCAATACCAACTAAAATAACGATAAAACATATATCTAAACTATCTGGGTTTTCAATATCGACGGTATCCAAAGCATTAAACGGAGGGTATGATATTAGTAAAAAAACAAGATTTAAAATTCAAGAATTAGCAGCAAGCAATAACTACATACCTAATAGTGCAGCACGTACACTAAGGAGTAAAAGAACGAAAACAATAGCTGTTATTGTTCCCCACATTAATTCAACTTTCTACGGCAATATATTATCCGTAATTCAAAAAAGTGCATTTGATGAAGGATATAAGATATTAGTATTGCAATCTTTTGGAATTAAAAAAAGAGAATCAGACTGTATTAATGAAATTAAGGATGGTTGTGTTGATGGTATTATCCTAATAAAATCTTCTCATGAAAGAAATGCTTTATCCTCGAGAAAAAATGGTAAATATTTTATTTCTAATATAATTTATATAGAAGCCAAATCACCAATGAATGCATATAAAAGTAAACTCTTAGGAGAGAAATCTCTTAATATGTTGCTCAAACAAATTAACTAACAGTTTAATTATAAATTAATAAAAAATAAATAAAAAGTTAGAAGAATGGCAAAAAAGGGAATGAGTAGTTAAACAGTTTCATATTTTGATTGGTTAGTGTAATAATAGCTTCTGTGGTTCTGTCCTTTATAAAAAAATCAAAATACACATGTAAATAAAACAAAAAATTTAATACAAGATAAAATGGTTCTGTCGCATCTAAATGAGAAAAAACTAATCATTTATCTTTAGCAACAAAAAACATGTTCAAAGGTCATAGTTTCCCAAAGTCAATTATTCTTCAAGCCGTGTATTTTAAATTTAGGTTTGGGTTAAGTTATAGAGATATTGAAGAATTGATGGACATTAGAGGGGTTAAAGTTGACCATGCTACTATACAACGTTGGGTTTTTAAGTTTACACCACTTTTAGAAAAGGAGTTTTATAAAAGAAAGAAAGTCGTTGGTAAACGTTGGCGAATGGATGAAACTTATATCAAAGTTAAAGGCCAATGGCGTTATCTATATAGAGCGGTGGACAAAGAAGGTAATACAGTAGACTTCTTGTTAACCAAAAGAAGGCAGCGTATGAGTGCGCAATCTTTTTTAATCAAAGCTATTGGAAATAATGGCAAACCTGAGCTTATCAATATTGATAAAAGTGGTGCTAACAAACACGCTATTAGAGTTTATAATAAACGTTCTTTATCTAAAATCAAGGTAAGGCAATGCAAGTACTTAAATAACATAGTGGAACAGGACCATAGGTTTATTAAAAAGAGAATCATTGATGGTTTAGGTTTTAAAGAGTTTGAGTCAGCAAAAAGAACATTAACTGGGATAGAAATAGTACATATGATTAAAAAAGAACAGTTGGTTTCTAATAGAAAATCAATGTTCAAATCATTTTATTCTTTAGCTGCCTAAATGATAAATTTAAAGGATATTTTTTATTACTTTCAATAGATGCGA
>JAGLKH010000006.1 GCA_023141985.1 Flavobacteriaceae bacterium
GATGATGAGAATACACGTCTCATTTCTTATATGTCTAACCATGTAAAAGCAAGAACCGGTTATTTATCTATTACGCGCGGTGATGGTGGACAAAACCTTATTGGCCCGGAAATTAGAGAATTATTAGGTGTTATTCGTACCCAGGAATTACTTGCTGCTCGTCGAATAGATGGTGGCGAGCAACTATTTACCCGAGCTAACGATTTTGGTTACTCTAAACATCCGGATGAAACTTTAGCTATTTGGAACAAAGATGAAGTATTAAGCGATGTGGTTTGGGCTATTCGTAAATTTAAACCAGACGTAATTATTAACAGATTTAACCATACATCTGCAGGTAAAACACATGGACACCATACAAGTTCTGCCCTGTTAAGCATGGAGGCATTCGACCTCACCAACAAAAAGTCTGCATACGCCGAGCAACTAGAACAAGTTAGCTTGTGGCAAGCAAAAAGCTTATTTTTTAATACGCACTGGTGGTTTTATGAAAGTAGAGAGAAGTTTGAAAAAGTTGATAAAAGTAATATGATAAATTTTGATATTGGCGTTTATTATCCATCTGATGGATTATCGAATAATGAAGTAGCTTCAATAGCCAGCAGCCAACATTTATCTCAAGGATTTGGAAGATTAACACAGCGTGGTTCTGAAAAAGAATATATAGAATATTTAAAAGGGGATTTCCCGGAAGATAAAACCAATATATTCTCTGGAATTGACACCTCATGGAATCGTATAAAAGATGGGCAAGCCATTGGTAACATTTTATATGAAGTTGAAAAAAAATTCAATTTTAGAGATCCTTCGGTACATCTTTCAGATTTGATGAAAGCCTATCAATTAATTCAAACCAATGAAGATAAACATTGGAAAGCGATTAAAATCAAAGAGATAAAATCTATTATTGAAGCATGTGCAGGTTTATATTTAGAAGCTTCGGCAAGTAGCCCGACCATAAGCAACGATTCCAATATTGATATAAACATTGAAGCTTTAAGTAGAAATACTGCCATCGAATTAGTGTCTTACCATTTTTCTACAAATAAAATTGCAACGCCAAAATTATTTACCCTTGATAAAAACATAAAACTTAATTTCAAAGAAACCATTTCAATTCCTTCAGCCACACCTACTTCTTCGCCTTATTGGCTAAATAATAAAGGAACTCTTGGAATGTATAATGTTGATAAGCAAGCTCTAATAGGATTACCTGAAACGCCAAGGCCAATCGTAGTCGATTTTAATTTAAGAATTAATAACTCGCCAATAACCATTTCTAAAAATGTAGTTTATCGCTATTCAAAACCTGATAAAGGTGAATTATATAGACCTTTTGAAATTATTCCTGAAGCTTCGGTGAAAATAAGTGAAAAGGTTTTTATTTTCGAAAATGACAAACAAAAAAATATTGAAGTAACAATAAATGCCGGACGAAAGAATCTTGAAGGATTTGTTAGTATGAATTACCCCGAAGGTTGGAATGTATATCCTGATAAGCAAAAGCTTGCTATTGCCAATAAAGGCGAAAATCAAACTGTTGTGTTTACAGTCATTCCTCCAAAATTTCAAAACGAAGGTTATATTTCTCCAATAGTAAATATTGATGGGGAAAAATATACCAAAGAGTTGGTTGAGATTGATTATGGACATATTCCATTTCAAACAGTATTACTACCAAGTGAAAGCAAAATTGTAAGATTAGACATTCAGAAAAAAGGTGAAAATATTGGTTATATAGAAGGAGCAGGAGATACCGTTCCAGAAAGTTTAAAACAAATAGGTTATAACGTCATTATTATAAAACCTGAAAATATTACTCC
>JAGLKH010000060.1 GCA_023141985.1 Flavobacteriaceae bacterium
ATTCCCGTTTTCACGGGAATTACAACTTTTGTACTTTAGCAACAAATTATTCATTAATGGATATCAAATTCAATAAAAACGAAGATCATAATAAGCTTTTAGTAACAGATCTAACAAAACGATTATCGAAAGTAAAACTTGGTGGAGGAAAATCAAGATTAGAAAAGCATCATTCTAAAGGAAAAATGACAGCTCGCGAGCGTATCGATTATCTATTAGATAAAGGCTCCAAGTGTATAGAAATTGGAGGATTTGCAGGAGATGGATTGTATAAAGAGCATGGTGGCTGCCCTTCCGGAGGGGTAGTTATAAAAATAGGTTATATAAAAGGAAAGCAGTGTATTGTTGTTGCTAATGATGCTACTGTAAAAGCTGGTGCATGGTTTCCAATTACCGCAAAAAAGAATCTTCGCGCTCAGGAAATTGCTATTGAAAATCGTTTGCCTATTATTTATTTAGTAGATAGTGCAGGTGTGTATTTACCATTGCAAGACGAAATTTTTCCAGACAAAGAACACTTTGGACGTATTTTTAGGAATAATGCCATAATGAGTAGTATGGGAATTACACAAATTTCTGCAATTATGGGTAGTTGTGTTGCTGGCGGTGCTTATCTGCCTATTATGAGCGATGAAGCTATTATTGTAGATAAAACGGGTAGTATTTTCCTTGCCGGAAGCTATTTGGTAAAAGCAGCAATTGGTGAAAATGTAGATAATGAAACTCTTGGAGGAGCAACAACGCATTGTGAAATCTCTGGTGTAACAGATTACAAAGCCAAAGATGATGCAGCTGCTTTAGATACTATTAAAAATATAGTTGATAAAATTGGTGATTTTGACAAAGCTGGTTATAACAGAATTAAGGCTTTAAAACCTAAAGAAAACCCTGAAGAGATTTATGGGTTATTGCCAAAAAGTCGTTCGGATCAATACGATATGATGGAAATTATTAATCGTTTGATTGATAATAGTGAATTTGAAGCTTATAAAGAAGATTACGGAAAAACACTTATTACTGGTTATGCCAGAATTGATGGTTGGGCAGTTGGTATTGTTGCCAACCAGCGTAAAGTTGTAAAAACCAAAAAAGGTGAAATGCAATTTGGAGGTGTTATTTATAGTGATAGTGCAGATAAAGCCACACGTTTTATTGCCAATTGTAACCAGAAGAAAATTCCGTTAGTGTTTTTACAAGATGTAACTGGATTTATGGTTGGTAGCAAAAGTGAACATGGAGGTATTATAAAAGATGGTGCCAAAATGGTAAATGCTGTAAGCAATTCTGTAGTTCCGAAATTCACCTTTGTTATTGGAAATAGTTATGGTGCTGGAAATTATGCCATGTGTGGAAAAGCTTACGATCCCAGGCTTATTGCATCTTGGCCAAGTGCAGAGCTTGCTGTAATGAGTGGAAACTCAGCTGCTAAAGTATTATTACAGATTGAAAAAGCTTCGTTAGAGAAGAAAGGTGAAAAATTTACAAAAGTAAAAGAAGAAGCATTATATAACAAGATAAAATCTAAGTACGATGCTCAAGTATCTCCATATTATGCTGCTGCCCGACTTTGGACAGATGCCATTATTGATCCCATAGATACACGAACCTGGATTAGTATGGGAATTGAAGCTGCGAACCACTCACCTATTGAAAAACCTTTTAATTTAGGTGTTATACAGGTTTAGCAATACAGATGAATAAAACAAAACAACCCTTTTACGTTATTATTCTGCTTATTCTATCCGGAGAAGCAGTTTTTATTTTGCCATTTGTTTTAGCCCGTATATTCAGACCAACTTTTTTAGAAGTTTTTGACATTAACAACCTACAACTGGGAATTTGCCAATCAGTTTATGGTATTGTTGCATTGCTCTCTTATCTATTTGGCGGACCATTAGCTGATAAATTCCATCCACGATATTTAATATCGGTTGCGCTAGTATTAACAGCTATTGGAGGTGTTTATCTTTCTATGTATCCTGATTATGTGAACTTAAAATATTTATTTGGATATTGGGGATTTACTACCATATTTTTATTTTGGGCAGCCATGATAAAAGCAACTAGAATTTGGGGAGGAGAAGCAAAGCAAGGCATTGCTTTTGGATTTCTAGATGGAGGTCGTGGTTTAGTAGCTGCAGGATTTGGATCTATTGGTGTACTGATTTTTTCTCTATTTATTGACGTTGATATTTCTGAAACTTCATTAGAAGATCGTAAAGAAGCATTTCATTATGTAATTCTGTTTTCATCTGTTATAGTCGCTATCATAGGGCTTTTAATTTTTTATTTTTTAAAACCATTACAAGTCAACGACACTTCAGACAAGAAGAGTTCTAATATATTGAATATCGCCAATTTTAAAAAAATTATGAAAATTCCGTCTGTTTGGTTACTGATGATAATAATTTTATGTGCATATGTTGGTTATAAAATGACTGATGTTTTTAGCCTGTATGCTAAAGACGTAATGCTTTATGATGATATTGAATCGGCAAAAGTTGGAACTTACTTACTTTATATGAGGCCTTTTATTGGTGTTATTATTGGATTGTTAGCAGATAGAACACGAGCATCTTTATGGATAATCATCGGATTCTTTTTAATATTAATTACAAGTTTAATTTTTGCGTCAGGAATAATAAACGAACAAACCACATTACTTTTTGTTTTGTCGATTGGCATGATGGCTTTAGGTGTGTATTCAGTAAGAGTATTATATTTCGCAGCAATGGTAGAAGGAAAAATACCTTTAGCACTAACAGGTACAGTTGTAGGATTTATTTCAATTATTGGCTATACACCAGATATTTTTTCTGGGCCTATGATTGGTGTTTTATTGGATAATTCTCCAGGAGAATTAGGGCATCAACACGTGTTCATGGTATTAGCCGGCTTTACACTAATTGGCCTAATCACTTCAATTATTTTCTATCAAATTTCAAAAAAGAGTGATTCAAACCTAATTAACAAATAGCTATGAAGATGCTTGACCAATATTTTGTTTTTCGAAACGAATTATTTTGATGTTTTTCGGTTTTTGCGTCGCTTCCTTTTTTTCTTTTTCTTTTCATCTTTTGATTCTACAAAATCCATGACTTTGTATTGTTCAATTTCTTCTACAGTAAGAATTGAAGAGAGTTCTTTATAAAAATCTTTTTCTAAATCAAGAATCTTCTTTTGCCGATCTTCACGACTATTTTTTTTATCACTAAGAATGGAATTTTGGTTTTCAAACTTCTTAATAAGGATGCTCTTTAAAATTTCCTTTTCAAATGCATCTAACTTAAACTCTTCAATACATTTTGGAAGTATAATATCAGTTTCTTTATAAGGATCTTTTAACTCTATATACGTTTTATTACTAATTTTTGGTGGTGGTGTATAACCCCTTTGTCCACGCTGTATACGATCTATTTGCTGTGCATTTACCGATTGAAATGCACAGTAAACTATTATTCCAAACAAGAGAAAATATGTCTTTTTCATAATCAAAATTTAATGCTGCAATTTACTAAAATTCCATTATACAACTAAATATCATATAACAATTAATTTCCTTGGTGTTTTTTTATTCTTGGGATAGTTAGCAACTTTGTCTGTCTTCCATTTACATACCTAAATCCATTTTCGCCATAAAATCCAGCTTCTTCAAGCATAACCCGAATATCTCTTTTCCATTCAGGTATATTTACAGTAGCGTTTAATTCTATAGCGTATACTGTATCAGGATATAAAGGATAATCGCCTGCACCTATTACACCTTCTTGCGCATCCCACATTCCGATAGTTGGCCCTGAAGAATGCCCATAACTGCCTAATGGATGTGTGTAAATTGATGGTTTTAATCCTTGAGATTTTGCTTCTTCTAATGACTTTGTGAGTATTTGATTTCCTGTTTTTCCTGTTATAAAATTAGAAGTGAAAATATCTTGAACTTTATTACCATCTGCTAATGCATTCAGTAAAAAATCAGGTGGTAAAGTTTCTTTTGGTTTTAATACATAAGCCAGTTCTTGACAATCTGTATTTAATCTTAAATATGTAATTCCAAAATCACAATGCAAAAGGTCTCCCGGTAAAATTATCATATCCCCTGGTCTATCATCAAATGAATATATATGACTTCCTAAATTATTATTACTTCTTTGTATGT
Organism: Flavobacteriaceae bacterium; assembly: GCA_023141985.1. Lineage (GTDB taxonomy): Bacteria > Bacteroidota > Bacteroidia > Flavobacteriales > Flavobacteriaceae > PRS1. The sequence goes on from JAGLKH010000060.1 coordinate 4,157, forward strand.
CTACTGATGGATGAAACCATGTTTTTAACCCGATATCAGTTATTTTTTGTCTAAACCACCATTCTACATCTGTAGTTGTAGTAATTCCTGGAGTAATTACCTTTTCTGAAAAAGCTTCAGCTATAATTTCATGAGTAATATCTACTAATTGGCTGTAAATAACCATTTCTCTTTTGGTTCTGGTTTCTATCCAAGAAGTAGCCAATTTTTCGGCTGAAACTATATTACTTGCAAATTTTTCAGGCAAATACTGCAATAATTCATCATAATCTGTTTTATCCAATCCATCAGAAATATTAAAATGAGTTGAAAAATTAAGTCCTATCGTTTTTGGGTTGCGATCTTCTATAAGTTCAATCAATCGTTTCCATTGATTAGGTTCTTTATCTTTATCCCATGCTGATAATATATTGTCTCCAAAATTATATCTGGCGACTGCAAGTTTATCTATGGTATTTTTTTCTTTATTTCTATAAAAAAGGATTATTGTCCTTCTTCTGGCATTTAACCAAGTAGAAGGTAACATTGTTTTTAAAACAGGATCTTCGTTATATTCTCTCGAAATAAGTACCCACATATCAATTCCTGAACGATCCATCAATTTGGGTAATAAATTATTTAACCTATCGGACAAAATCTCATCTACTATTTTTGCTTGTTCCTTTTCTGATAATATTTGTTGGGCATTAATTTGAATTGTAAAGATTAGTAGTAATAAAATTAGTTTCTTCATAATGGGTGTTTGATTTATAAAAATATGAATTTTTATGTTATACAAAAAAAAAGAGGAGCATCAAGTAAGATACTCCTCGCTAAACCAAGTCTGCTTATGAAAAAAATTACAAGCACTAATTGTTTGACTTGGTAACTAATTTATATTTCAAGTTTTGAAACGAAGATTTTATCATTCCTTTTTGTTAATCTAATAACCTTTATATCTTTGATTTCGTTAGGTTTTCCATAATTTCTAAAAATAGTAACCTTCATAAAAGTAGGGTTTTCTATTTTTTGATATCGATCTCCAAAATAATTTACTTTAACATAATATTCTCCATTTTTAGCATTTCTAAGTGTGAACTCTTCTGGGCCAAATCCTTGTGTCATATCTCTTGACAATTCGCCTCCTATTACTGTTTTTTCATTTAGATAATAGCATTCTTCTTTAAATGGATCGATAATATGTAAATCTATATCTGTATCGTTATGATTCCAATCAATGACAATTCTAATATCATAAGTTGTATTTATTTTTTTATGGTTATTTAACTTTTCAGAATCAATTTCATTATTACTTTGCAATAAATTATTGATTTCATTTTTCGAAATACTTTGCATTCCAACAAATCTTCTCCTTCCTTGTTTACTATAAATTTCTTCCGAAACTATTTTATTTAAAAGATTAAATGCTTCTTGTGACATTCCAATTTCTTGATAAGCTAATCCTAAATCTCTATAAGATTGAGAATCTTCAGGGCGTAATTTTAATACTTGTTTATATATAAATGCTGCTAATCCAAAGTTGTTTCCTTCTTCAAGTTTATAAGCAAACACTCGTAACAATTCATAATTGTCAAAGTCCAATTCAGCTATATTTGATAAAATCATCATACTATAATCTTCTTTTTTCCATTGTTTTAAAAAATCATATACATCAATATAATATGCCGGAAAATTCAGATATTTTTTACGCTGCTTCAAATAAATAGCATAAGCTTCTTTAGCAGATTTCGCAACAGACAGTTCATTTAAATAAGGTGTGTTTAATTTTTGTTTATAAACTTTTAATCTTCCTTTATATCTATTTTTTTGTCTTTTATTATAAATAGAACGACTGTAATTTGAACCTCCATTACTAAAGGGTGAACCTGCTTTTGTTGTAATTAAAATCACACCATTTCTGCCAGCAGAACCATAAATTGTAGCAGCAGCAAGACCTTTAAGTACGTTAATACTTTCAATATTGTTTGGATCTAAATCTAAAAATCTACTAGATCCAACATTACCACTAGCAAAACTACCTATTGTATTGTTATCGCTACTAAATGGAACACCATCTACAATAAATAATGCTTGATTACTACCATTAATTGAAGAGTAACCTCTAATAATAACATTGGTAGCTGATCCAGAAATTCCACTTTGTGATGTAATTTGTAATCCTGAAGCTTTACCAGATAAAATTCTTGCAACATCACCTTCTGCTCTTTGCTCTAAGTCATCAGCTTCTAGCATTGACACTGCATATCCAAGAGCTTTCTTTTCTCTTTTAATACCTTGGGCTGTTACAACCACTTCATCTAGAGATGAAGCATCTTCTTGCATTGAAATATTTATATTATTGGAACTTCCAATAGTTGTTTCGAGCGTTATCAAACCAATATAGCTAAAAGTAAGTATATCTCCAGTCCTTGCATTTATTGAATATCTTCCATCGAAATCTGTTTGAGTTCCTTGTGTAGTTCCTTTAATTAAAACATTAACACCTGGAAGTGGTATTCCTGAGTCATCTGAAATAACTCCCGAAATATTCCCGGTCTGAGTTGAAACTTGATTAGTTGCATGTGTATCAGAAGCTTGTTGTGAATCTTCATTTTCTTCATTTGTTTCATTGGTAACTGACACAATTCGTTTACCATTATTCCTACTTATTATTCTATTGTATTCTTCAAGTAATTCTTCTGGTGGTGTGATTTTATACTTAACATAATCCCAAACTCTTTCAAGTACAATTAAAGAAGTGTGATTACTCACTAAACTATAAAACTTACTATGTTTTATAATAGCATCTTTATTTAATTCACTTTCCGCTTGAAGCATATCAAGTTTTTTCTGAGCCCAAAATCGTTTTACTAAACTATTAGTAACATTAGACTCTAATATTACTGTTTGCTCTTTTGTAATCTCATTACCAAAACCAAAGTGTAATATTAATTCATCATTTGGACAATAATTATTTACTGCAATTGAAAAATCTGTAGTAACTGTTTGAGGAGTATTTGGATATATTTCTAATTTGGAATTGTTTGATGTAACCCCAAGAAATTTATAAGATTCGTATTGTAATTTGTTTAAAGATTCTTGTACACTATTGTTTTTTAAATTAATGTATTTACCATTTGAAGCTTCTGAAATTTCATTAAGCTGAGAGTGGTTCGCTTTAATAATGCTGTTTACAACAAAAACTGGCTGCTTTTGTATCATTATAAAGTCACTTAAATTATTCATCCCATCGGAAAAAAGTAAAATCTCATCAGCTTTATAATTACTCAAAATACAATTATATGATGTGCCGCCATCGTAAACGGTATTTATCAATTCTTGCTTTAAATCAATCCAATTCCCATTTGTAATTTTATAAGACTTTTTATATCTAATTTCATTACTGAACTTTATTACTTCTACATTTACTGTATTGAGGTACTCAAAATATTGATTTAACAACTGTAATTCTTTTTGAATATCTCTTGACTTCATAGACAATGAAGTATCCCAAAACAAAGTTATTTTTTTAGCTTTCTCTCTAATACGCTTTTCTGCATTAATAGTTTGATATACATAAATATAGTCTTCAAAATCAATACTTTTAATTTTATTATATTCTTGTGGAATTTTTATAGTTAAATCGTTTCCAGGTGTAAAATTCTTTTTTGAAAATTTAGCTATATAAGAATTTTGAAACTTTTTAAAGCTAAAATTTTGCATTCCTCCTTTTGTAATTTCTGGTTTTATTTCTTGCCCAAAAATGTTCAACTCAATAGAAAAATTATCTAAATTCTTTTTAAACCCTAAAGGCATTTGAAAATAATGTGAACCTTCGTTAAAAATTAACTCTTGTTCATAAGCAAGAACAACTCTTTTATAACCTCGTCTTGGAATCGGATAAATTCTAGCTTTATAATTATTACCTGTTCCTTTTTCTAAAAGCACAGGATCTACACCTCGTCTTACTACAGCTTCAAAAGCAACTCGACCTATTTCCTTTTCAACTACAACTGCCTCACGCAATTTTCCATTAACTTCTAATACTAACCTTGAAACATTTTGCCCTTCTCCAAGAGGAAAATTAAGTTCACCTTCTAAAACTTGATTTGTTGGGTTATAGAATAGCATATCATAAGTTATAGTAGCTATATTCCCAACAATTTCTACCTTAATATCTAAAGAAGTTACTCCTAATCTTTCTTCTCCAACTTTAATTGAAGGTATTTCTTGCGAACTTACTTGCATTGAAAACATCAATGCAAATACAAATAGTAATGTACTCTTCATAATTTTAATATTTAAGTGTTAATTTTTAATTATCGCTAGCAATTCTGGTAATAAACTCATTGCAGTTATTAACACAGCATTGTTTTTCTTTTTTGAAGGTTCTTTAGAAGCTCTATTATAGGTGTTTATACTTAAAGAAGCATTTGGATTTCTTACCATAACAACTGTATTTACAGCATTTTCGTCAAAATTTTCTTTCGCATAATTATAAGCCAATTCAATACCATCATTATGAAACTCTTTAACGCTGGACTTAAAATTGTTTAGTACAAATAATATCTTTTTTATATCCTTTGGAGAAGATTGCTTTAAAGCTATCCCATTAAATCCTGAGTAAGTAACGATAGAAATATTATCATCGTCTGTCAATCTACTGGAGAGTAATTTAAATGCTTGTTTTAAAACTATTTCACTTTCTGTGTCTAGATCTGCATCTTGAGTTTGAATTAAAAACGTAATATTTTTGCTAGCTGGATCGACATTATTTTTTATTGCGTAGTTTTCTACTATAAAAGTGATAAAGTTTTCTATTGAAACAGAATTCGTATCTATATTTTTTTCCTGTGCAATACTTACCGCTGTTGCAAACGATACAAATATTAATATGATTAGTGTTTTCATTTGGTTTAGGTTTTTTTTAATTAGCATAAAACTATATGCAATCTTTAACCTATAAAACCAATAATGAGTGAAGTGCTGTTTTGAATGAGTAAAGTGCCTACTTTAATAATTTTAAAGTTTCAGCACGTAGAATTTTTCCAGTTGAAGTTTCTTTAAAGTGGGTAACTGCATAAATGTGTTTTGGTATTTCATAGGTGTCTAAATCATTAAATATATCAGTATTTATGACATTAGATTTACCTTCAAGTACTAAAATTAATTTATCTCCTAAGGTCTTATCTTTTTTAGAAGCGATAAAAAAACGCTGACTCATTTTTGCAGCAAGTTTTGCTTCTATTTGTTCTGGAAACAATTTTATTCCGCCAGAATTAATCATATTATCAAAGCGTCCTAAAACTTCAAATTCTGTTTTAGAGTGCAGCTTTACAATATCATTAGTTACTATGGTTTTGCTATTAAGCCGAGGAGCATCAACAATAAGACAATCTCTTTCATCTACACTAATTGAAATTTCTGGTAAGAGCCTGAAATATGATTCTTCATTAAAATGATTAAGTGGTTTAATAGCAATATGAGTAACCGTTTCAGTCATTCCATACGTTGCGTACACTTTTGTAGATATATCCTTCACTTTTTCTTGTAAAGATTGAGAAACAGTTGCTCCTCCAACAATTAATGTTTTTATGCTATCTAATTTAGCTAATGAATTTTGAAGTTGCATTGGCACCATAGCACAGAAATCGTATTTTTTTTCCACGCCTTCTAATGGATCTAAAGAAGGTTCTACAATATCTAACTCCAAACCCAAAATAATGGCTCGTACTAACATCATTTTACCAGCAATAAATTGTGTTGATAAACAATGTAGAGTCTTAGATCCTGGTTCCAGATTAAAATAGTTTCCAGTAGCAATCGCAGAATTTACCATCGCTTGCTTTTTTAGACTTATTACTTTTGGATTTCCTGTCGAACCAGATGTTTTTACAAGAATATAATCATTATCATCTAACCAATCTAATAAGAAATTACCAATACTTTTTTCAAATGGCTCTCCTTCTTTAACAAAACTATAGGCTACCTCTTTTAATTGAGTATGATTAAAATATTCTCTATTTAACTTAAATTTATTATGTACTTTAGAAAAACTTGGAATCATTTTTGGTATAATATTAGATAAGTTAAATTTATACTATTTTTAATGGTTGGAAGTTATTAATTAGAATAAAAAAAATATATTTGACAATTAATTTTAGAAATATGCGATATGCCTTTATAATACTGTTTTTACCATGTATAGTCTTCTCCCAAGATTTTTCTAATGAAGACTATATCTATTTAAAGCGGCATGAACATATTAAAATAGAACTATCCAAACGTTCTTTTGATATTTCTAAACAAGTCACAGAACAAGCTCAATATTTAACTGCAAAGAAGTTGTATTTTGCAAACGAATCTTTAGGTTTTGACAGTTTTACTGCTGTTGTGGATATAAATGCATATACTTTTTTACCAAGTTTAAACAAAACGATTAATGTTGATTATATCGAAACTAAGAGAGAGTTTGATAATGGTATTTTTTATAGCGATCAAGAATCTAAAAACTTTACTTTTCCTGCTGTTACCAAAGGTGCTGTTACAAATTTAAATTATAAAGAAATAATTAAAGATCCTCGTTTTTTAGGGCTTTTTCGTTTTGGGACTTATGTTCCAACAAAAAGTGTACAATTATCTATCGAATTTCCTAAAAATGTCACCATTGGTTATATAGATTTTAATACTGAAAATATTCCTGTTGAATTTAAAAAAGAGACTTCAAAAAAGAGTAATATTTACACCTGGACAGTAAAAAATATTGAAGGATTTCAAGGTGAAGAAAAAAGTGAGTCTGCGCTATATTACCTACCTCATATAATTGTTTATATAAAGAGTTATGAGCTAAAAGGTAAAACATATAATGTTTTAAATGATGTGAATGATTTATACAAATGGTATGTGTCTTTAGTAAAACAAATAGATTTAAAATCTTTAGACAAGGTTTATAAAATTGCGGACGACATCACAAAAACGCTTTCAACAAAAAGAGAAAAAGCTGAAGCTATATTTAATTGGGTGCAAAACAATATAACTTATGTTGCTTTTGAAGACGGATTAGGCGGCTTTATACCAAGAGGAGCAGCAAGTGTATGCGATAAACGTTATGGCGACTGCAAAGATATGGCAAATTTACTTTACGAAATGCTAAATTATGTTGGTATAGAATCTTATAGAACCTGGATTGGGACAAGAAACAGGCCTTATTCCTATTTTAAGGTTCCAACACCAATGGTTGACAACCACATGATTAATACTGCCATTATAGAAAACGATACTATCTTTTTAGATGCTACCGATAGTTTTGTGCCATTTGGTATGCCAAGTGCTTTTACGCAAACTAAAGAAGCCCTCTTAGGTCTTAATGCAGATAGTTTTAAAGTTATTAATGTCCCTATCCAAAAAGCTGACAAAAGTCAATCCATAATAACAAGCAACATTTCGCTTGAAAACGGAACTATTAAGGTTTCAGAAAAAAGAGCCTTTACAGGTTATGAAAAAGTAGATTTTATTACAGATTACACTTATAAGAAAGATGACAAAACCGAAGAAGAATATTTAAATACCACTTTAGCCTTAGGAAATAATAAAACGCAATACAATAATATTAAAATAGAAAATTTCGATAATAAAAACACGTCTTTACTTTTAAGTTATGATCTTGCCATTGATAACTATGCGAAAACAGTCTCAAATAAAACTTATATCAATTTAAATATAGATCGCGTATTATCTAAAAGCAAAATAGATATTGAAGATAGAAAGTATAGCAAAAAAATAGATAACAAATTCAAAAAAAGCTATACTACAACCTTTACAATTCCAAATGGTTACAAAGCCGGTTATATTCCTAAAGATTTATCATTCGATAATCCAAAATTTGGGTATAACATAGCATATACTAATAATGACAACTCTATTACACAACACAAAACTATTTATATAAATACCTTAAGTGTGAAAAATGAAGATTTTCAAACTTGGAATGATTTTATAAAAAGCCTGACAAAAGCATATAAAAAAAGTATAATAATAGAAAAGAACTTATGATTAAAAGGATAATATTTATTTTAATAATAGCAACAACTAATAGTTTTGCACAACACTATAAAACTTACGATTGGAATGAAAACCCAAAGCTTCATAACCTGACCGAAAAAGATTTAAAAGAACCATCTGTTGGTGTTTTAAAAAAACATATTGTAGAATATAATAAAGGGTTGTTTTCTAAAGGCCTTACAAGTTTTGAAACTACACACACCATTACCAGGGTAAATAACGAAAAAGGTATAAGCAAACATAATACGGTTTATATCCCAATGTACGACGTTAATAAAGTTATTGATATTAAAGCTAGAACCATAAACTCTGAAGGAAAAATAACCCTCTTAAACAAGGAAAATATTAAAGAGATAAACAATGTTGAAGAGTATGGCGATTTTAAAATATTTGCTATTGAAGGAGTAGAAAAAAACTCCGAAATAGAAGTATTATATACTGTCGAAAAAGAATACGACATGCATGGTACTGAGACTATACAAAGTGATTATAAAATTAAAGAAGCACAGTTTTTGTTTATAACAGGAGATTTAAATTCTGAAATTAAAGTGTATAGAACCGAATCTTCTTTTGAGAGTATAAATGTTGAAGGCAAACAAGCAAAATTGCTTACGCTTAATGATATTCCAGCTATGATCGAAGAAGAATATTCAACGCCTACTGCCAATAAAATTGCAGTTGTATATCAATGTTTTCCTAAAGATCAAAACATAACACAAGAGATGTTTTGGAATAATGTTGTTAATAATGTTGGTGGAAAATTTTTTCCTGAAGAAGTGTCTCCTTTAGTGAAAAACGATATTGATAATATTGCTAAAGGTGAAAAAGATTTAACAACTTTTGAAAAAACTTCTCTAATAGATAATTTTATTAAATCTAATTATACAATTGTAAAAAACAATAATGCCGAACTTACCGACTTAGAATACATCATAAAAAATAGAACTTCAAGCGATTTTGGTATATTAAAAGTTTATGCGCATTACCTAAAAGCTTTAAACATTGATTACGAAATTGTGGTAACAGCAAATCGATTTACTTACAAATTCGATCCTGACTTTTTTACACCAAATATGCTTAGAGATTTCTTAATTTACTTACCTGCCGAAGAAAAATATATAGCACCAGACAGATTAGAGTATCGCGTTGGAGAAGCACCATTTCAATTATTAGGGAATTATGGGTTATATATTACTGAAAGCCTGGAATATTATTTTAGTAAAATAATACAATCTGATCCTAATTACAGTCGCATTGTAAGAAATACCGATATTACTTTTGATGAAGATATAGAAAGTGTTTCGCTTAAGCAATACCAAGAACATTCCGGACATTGGGCTGTAACTAGCAAAGCAATATTAAATTTATCTACAGAACAAGGTATAAAAGATTATGAAGATTATTTAACGAGTTCCGGTATTGAAGATAAAGTAGTAGAAAGTTTTGAAACCGAAAACACAGATATGAATTCGTTAGAATATAACTTGCCGTTTATAACAAGATGTACTATTTCTTCCGAATCGCTACTTGAAGAAGCCGGAGATAGTTATATTTTCCAAATAGGAAAAGTAATTGGCACACAAAGTGAATTATATCAAGAAACAGATCGTGTTAACCCTATAGAAATGACTTATCCTAATCAGTACGATTATGATATTAAAATACATATTCCTGAAGGCTATACTGCCGAAGGTCTTGAAGTTTTAAATATTGATAAAAGTTTTAAATCGGTTACCGGAGAGAAGATTTGCAAATTCGAATCCAGTTATAAATTAGAAGGTAATACTATTGTAATTACTATACAAGAGTTTTATAAATCTAACGAATATGATGTAAACCGTTATGATGAATTTAGAAGCGTAATTAACGCCGCTTCCGACTTTAATAAAACATCCATTTTGCTTAAAGCTATTGAGTAAAATTTTAGTTGTCATTGCGAGAGAGAAATGAAGCAATCTGGTTATTTTGAGTTTCATTTAAAAAGATTACTTCGTAGTGCTTTGCTTCTCGTAATGACCGTAATGTCAGGCTGCATTATTTGTTATAGTTTGAATGTTGTTTAATTCATCCTTTTTGTTATTCTGCTCTTCTTCAATATCGAAATCGTCTTGTAAACCCAACCAAAATTTAGCAGAATTGCCAAAGTATTTCGCTAGCCTTAAAGCGGTATCAGCAGTTATTCTTCTACGTTGCTTTATTATCTCACTTATTCTTGTTTGAGGAATAAAAGTGTCTTTTGAAAGCCTGTAAGCTGTTATCCCTAACGGTTTAAGAAATTCTTCTAATAATATTTCTCCAGGATGTATGTTCTTTAAGTTGCTCATTGTCGCTGTTTTTAATGATAATCTATGATCTCTGTTTCAAAAGCATTGCCATTGTTCCAGATAAAAATAATTCGCCATTGTTTATTAATTCTAATACTGTGATATTTTTTAAGGCTTCCTCCTAATTTTTCAAGTCTATTAGAAGGAGGTATTCTCAAATCTTTAATGTCTTGCGAGTTATTTAACATTCTGAGTTTCCGTCTTGCAATATCTTGAATATCGTTTGGTAATTTTTTAGATCTTAATCCGTCCCATACTTTCTTTGTTTCTTTATTACCAAAAGATTTTACCATAGTCCCTTTTCGCGTTACTAACGTCAAAAGTAAGTATAAAAATTGAAACCAGAAAGTTTTGGTTGGTGATTATTGAGTTTGTATAAATTCTAACCCACTTCCGACTTTAATAAAACCTCTATTTTGTTGAAGACTATTGAGTAGAGAATTTAATTGTCATTCCTGCGAAGACAGGAATCTATTTCTTTATAGTATGTGCTTCCATTTTTTAATGGATTCCTGCCTTCGCAGGAATGACAGTTTTTTTAATTTTACTCTAAAGTTTCAACCTCATCAACTACTGCTTCATCAACAGGCTTTATAACTGCTCCAAAAAGTTTGTCTTTCCAATTGGTCCATTTATATTTTTTAGAAAAGATAAATAGCAGTATCGGGAAAATAACAAATACTGGAAGGATAGTTTCACCTACACCAACTTCTGTTGGGTCAGACATATCCTTAAAAATAGAATGTGTTTGAAATGCTGTCCAATCTGCTGTGACTAATAGGGCTGTAAATAAGTTATTGGCAGCATGAAAGCCTAAAGACAGCTCTAAACCTTCGTCCATTAATGTTGTTATTCCCAAAAAAAGGCCTGTACCTATATAATATACTAAAATGACATAACCCAGCTTATCTACTTCAGGGTTGGCAATATGTAATAACCCAAAAACTACAGATGTAATTATTAATGGTACCCATTTATTCTTCGCTATCAATCCAATCCCTTGCATAAGATATCCTCTAAATAAATATTCTTCAAAACTTGTTTGTATAGGTACCAAAAGAATCGCAATTACGCAAAGTATTAAAAAAGGCTGCAAATTAAAGTTATAAACATAACCTTCTGGATTTAAAAAATAATCTGTTAATACTAATCCGGAAGACACAATACCCCAAAATATAAAGGCAAACCAAAAGCGTTTCCAATCTATCCTTTCCCTTGCTGTAGTTAACATTCTAAACGACTGTTTGTGCAAGTATTTAACCGTTAAAATTAAAAACAAGAAACCTCCTGCAAATGATAAAAGCATTAGAAAAAGATTCAAATTAGGTTCTAGAAAAGAAAGCATTTTTTGCTCATCCATATCTTGAAGGCTTTCTCCACTTTTAAATGCTTTAAAAAAAACTGCAATAGTGAATGGAATTTGCCCAATTAGAACACCAATAATAGCAACACCTACTCCAATAATATATCTCCACCAATCATGCGATGTTTTATAAACTTGAGCTATATACATATTTTTAAAAATTTAAATTCCACTGTTGTTTTGGTTCATATCGCAATGTACCGTTTTCTACTTTTAAAGGCGATAAAAAATTGTTAGTAAATAAGCTACCTGTACCCAAACCCTGAGGCATTTCATTATTCAAAGTATAAGTCCACTGTGCAATAGCATTAAGTCCAATGTTACTTTCTAATGCACTTGTAATCCACCATTTAATATTTTGCTTTTCTGCTATTTCAATCCATTCATGGCTTCCTTTAAAACCACCAATCAAACTTGGTTTTAAAATAATGTATTGCGGATGTATAGTTTGTAGTAATTCCTCCTTTTTTGTTACATCAAATATGCC
>JAGLKH010000600.1 GCA_023141985.1 Flavobacteriaceae bacterium
TTTGGTCTTTTTCGATTTATAAATTTTATGAAAGGGTTTTTATAGATGTATTTAAGAAGCCAATATTTAAAGATATAAGTTTTATCTTTTTTTAAGATTCGCTGATAAATATTAATAGGGATAGAAATCATACTGCCTAAATTTGGATATACAAAGTCTTGATAGGAATGTCGAGCAATATGGAATGTCTCCACATTTTTTGCGATTGTTAATCTATCTCCTTTTATAAAGTTAAATCTTGCACTTACAATAATATAATTCCCATTCTTAAAAATAGACGTTCTATAAGAAAATCCACACTCTTCCTTTGTTAATGTTATTATATCATTATCTTGATTGATACAATCAACTGAGATTAGATTATCGGAAATAGAGTGACCGTATGCTCCGGCATTCATAAACAAAGCTCCTCCAACACTCGCTGGAATTCCTTCTAACCCTTCAAAACCTTTAGCTTGATTAATAATTGCAATACGAACTAAATCGCTTAAAGCATAACCAGCTTCCACACAAAAACCCTTCTCATTCTTATTAACTTTTTTTAGATTTTTCGTAGAAATAATTACTGAGTATTCTACTTCGTCTAATAAAAACAAGTTACTGGTAAATCCTATAATCTTAAAATGCAAATTATGTTTTTGCAAATAACTAATTACATATTTTAGCTCATCAACAGATAAAGGCATCAAAAAGAATTTAACTCTGCCTCCTGTTTTAAAATATGTATCATATTTTATCAGATAATCTTTTTGAAAGGCACAATAATTATTTTTTAAAAAAAACTCTAACTCATCAAAATTTTTATTGGAAATCATATGTACTGTTTTTGTCCTTAAACACATATCTTCTTGCTGCATAAAAATAAATCCCTAGTAATATTGCATTTGATATCACCGTTGCAATTGCCGCCCCTTTTGCTTGATATTTTGGCACTAAGTATAAGTTTAAAATTATATTCAAAATAGCAACTAAACCCATATAACGTACTTTTCTTATCATATTATCTTTTGTGACTAACGTTGAAGCAACACTGAAAGCTACGAGTTGAAATGGTAGTGTAATGGCTAAAATATTTATTAATCCAATAGATTCTTGATAGTTTTCTCCAAATATTATAGGAATAAAAAAATTCGATAGAAGTATTACCAAAAACAACATAATGATCCCGCAAAAAAGCATTAACCTATTTCCTTTACTATAAACCCTGTAGAATTTATCCCTTTCGTGATTTGCCCACCTATGGAATTTTGGCATTAGAAATTTCTGATACAAAATACTTGGGAAAGTATATATTATACTTAAAATAATAAATGATGCATTATAGAATCCAGCCTGTTCATCTCCGGCTAAATACTTGACTATAATAATATCGCTTTGGACATAGATAAATGCAAATACACCTCCAAGTCCAAATGGCCATACTTCCAAAAATACATTTTTAATTGTTGGAGCACTCAAAGTTGATTTTTTATTAATATCATGGCCCTTTAATGAGAATTCTCCTTTACTCATTTTGATGATTTGATTTATCCCTAAAAAAGTGAAAACCAAGCCTACAAATACGTAAATCAAACCAATATCCCTAATACTATACGATATTCTAAATAAATAATATCCGCTTGCTATTATTATCAACCTAGATAAATTTGGAAGTAATTGCCATAATGCTAATTGATAGTAATTCTCTTCTAATTGAAGCTTGGACGAAACTAACTCGATTGCAGAATATCCTATAATATGGAAAATCATTAAAAGTAATAGCTCTTTTGTTGTTGAATCATTAAAATCAAAAGTTGTTAAAAGCAACACTATTAAAATGACACAAAGAAGTGTTATTAATACAACCCTAAGTGAGGGTTTAATCCATCTAACGCCTCCCCAACCTTCTGTTCCAAAAAGTTTAAGCCAAGTTTTTGATACACCAAAGCCAGCTATCAAAGAAAAGATTAAAGAAATCGCTAAAACATTGGAAAAAATTCCAAATAAATTTGGACCAAGTTTTCTTGCCAAAATCATATAAATAACGAAGGTGCTTCCACTTCCTATTAAAGCTCCTGCCCATAGAAATGAAAGTGATTTTAACGCAAACTTATATTTCATATTTTATCGATATAATTAACTTGAAATAGAATAGAAAACATTAGAAATTCGATTTATGAGTTTATTTCTAAAAAAATGAAACTTTATCTATGGAGGAAATACCAGATTTTGTTATGTTTATGAGCTTATCATTTCTATAACGTGATTCTTTATTGCAAGCAGAAGTTATTATTTATTGACAAAATAAAACTGATGGTACAATTACTTTTTTTAAC
>JAGLKH010000601.1 GCA_023141985.1 Flavobacteriaceae bacterium
TAATTAATTCTGATTCTAACTTCTTTTTCATTTGTTTAAAATTTTTAAATTTAATCCGTTTAAGGTTTGTGTTTTTTAATAAATTTGCCTCACCTTTATACAAACGAATATTAGCTTTGTTTTAGTGTTAAAATTACAAAATGTTTCTTGAAAATACCGTAAATCATAAAGAACAATTTGGTTGGATTGAAGTTATTTGTGGCTCCATGTTCTCTGGTAAGACAGAAGAATTGATACGCAGGCTTAAGCGTGCTCAGTTTGCAAAACAAAAAATAGAGATTTTTAAGCCTGAAGTTGATGTGCGGTATGCTGAAGAGAAAGTAGTGTCTCATGATGCTAACGAAATTCGATCTACTCCTGTTCCTGCCGCTGCTAATATCCCCATTTTAGCAGATGGTTGTGATGTAGTTGGTATAGATGAAGCACAATTTTTTGATGATGAGATTATTCGTGTTTGTAATGATTTAGCTAATAAAGGCATTCGTGTAATTGTAGCTGGTCTTGATATGGATTTTAAAGGAAATCCTTTTGGTCCAATGCCATCGTTAATGGCAACTGCAGAGTATGTGACTAAAGTACATGCTGTTTGCACAAGAACTGGAAATCTTGCCCAATATAGTTATAGAAAAGCTAAAAGTAATGACCTTGTTTTGTTAGGTGAGGTTGATGAATACGAACCCTTAAGCAGGGCTGCTTTTTATAAAGCCATGCTACGAGATAAAGTGCGTAACATGAAAGTTACCGATGCTATAGAGGTTCCTGCTAAAATTAATGGTAGAAATGCCTAAAGCAAACGAAACCATACTTGAAATAAATCTAAAAGCGCTTAAGAACAATTTCGAATATATTTCATCCAAAATAAAGAGTAGCACCAAATTAATGGCTGTCGTTAAAGCATTTGGTTACGGAAGTGATGCTTCTGTTATTGCTAAATACCTTCAAGAACTTAATGTAGATTATTTTGCTGTAGCTTATGTTAATGAAGGGATTGCATTACGTAATGCCGGAATCACTAAACCTATATTAGTATTGCATCCACAACCTGTAAATTTTAAACCATTAATTAAGCATCATCTTGAGCCTAGTTTATACAATGCTAAAGTATTAAATGAATTTATTAAAATTTCTTTTGAAGAAAATCTAACTAATTATCCTATTCATATTAAATTTAACACAGGATTAAACCGTCTTGGGTTTAGCGAAAATGATATAGATAATATTGCTTTAAAATTAATAGAAACGAATACTGTAAAGGTAAAATCTCTCTTCTCGCATTTAGCAGCGAGTGAAGATATAAACGAAAAAGAATTCACTTTAGCGCAAATTAAATCCTTCAAAAATATTAGTGAAACCTTTATAAAAAAAATCGGCTACAAGCCTTACATTCATATATGTAATACGTCTGGAATTTTAAATTTTCCTGAAGCGCATTTTGACATGGTTAGATGTGGAATCGGTTTATACGGTTTTGGAAATTCGGAAACAGAAAACCAAAATTTTAAACCCATTGCAACATTAAAATCTGTGATTTCTCAAATTCAT
>JAGLKH010000602.1 GCA_023141985.1 Flavobacteriaceae bacterium
AAATTATGTATGCTGCTGCTTGGGAAAGAGAAAGAAAAGCATGGGATTTTATAGGTAGTGGTGAGAACTCAGCGATTTATAAAAGTTTAGATGGCGGTGGTAGTTGGTTAAAAATTACAGACGAAAAAACAGGTTTTCCTACTGGAGTTGGAGTTGGTAGAATTGGTTTGGCAGCTTTTGATGAAAATACGGTTTATGCTATAGTAGATAATCAATTCCGTAGAGAAAAGGAAAAAGGTAAAAAGGATTCCCATTTACATGGGAATGACATAACAAAAGATGATTTTAAAAATATGGATAAGACTACATTTTTAAAATTAGAAGATAAAAAGCTAGATAAATACTTAAAAAGTAATGGTTTTCCTAAAAAATATTCCGCTAAAAGCGTTAAAGAATTAGTAAAAAACAATAGAGTTAAACCTATTGATTTAGCAACGTATTTAGAAAATGCCAATAGCAATTTATTTGATACTCCTGTAAAAGGAGCTGAGGTTTATTTGAGTAAAGACGGCGGTAAGACATGGAAAAAAACACATGAAAAACAAGTAGATGATCTGTATTATTCTTATGGTTACTATTTTGGAATGATACATGTGAACCCAAATAATAAAGATAAAATTTATATTTATGGCGTACCAATTCTAACTTCAAATGATGGCGGAAAAACCTTTAAATCCATCGGTAAAGAAAATGTGCACGCAGATCATCATGCACTCTGGATTAATCCAAATTTAGAAGGGCATTTAATCAATGGAAATGATGGAGGTGTAAACATAACTTACGATGATGGTGAAAGTTGGATTAAAAATAATCAGCCCGCAGTAGGGCAGTTTTACACGGTAAATGTAGACACCAAAAAGAATTATAATGTTTATGGCGGTTTGCAAGATAATGGGGTTTGGAAAGGGTCTAGTAATAATAAAGAGTCGAAATCTTGGCACCAATCAGGGTCATATCCTTTTAAAAGTATTATGGGAGGTGATGGCATGCAGGTTGAAATTGATAACCGAAATGACAGTATAGTTTACACCGGTTACCAGTTTGGTAATTATTATAGAATTAATACTGCAACCAACAAGTCAAAATACCTTCAGCCCAAACATGATTTAGGAGAGCCATCACTTCGTTTTAATTGGCAAACCCCAATTTTATTATCTTCTCATAACCAAGATATTTTATATTTAGGTAGTAATAAATTGCACCGCTCTATGAAAAGAGGCGAAGATTTTGTTGCCATTTCTGGAGATTTGACTCATGGAGGTAAAAAAGGAAATGTTCCTTATGGTACTTTGACATCCATTTCTGAAAGTCCGTTTCAATTCGGATTACTTTATGTTGGTAGCGATGATGGTAAAGTTCATATAACTAAAAATGGAGGAGGAGAGTGGATAGATATTTCTAAAAATTTACCACAAAATTTGTGGGTGTCACGAGTAATTGCTTCGCAGCATAAAAAAGAGCGAGTTTTTATTACTTTGAATGGATATAGAGATGACGATTTTAAACCTTATGTTTTTGTTTCAGGTGATTATGGAAATTCTTGGAAAGATATTGGTAGTAATTTACCTAAATCTTCGGTAAATGTAATTAAAGAAGATCCTAAAGATGAAAATATTTTATATTTAGGAAATGACCAAGGTGTATATATTACTTTTGATAAAGGAGTAAATTGGAGTGTTTTAGAAGCTAATTTGCCAAAAGTAGCAGTGCATGATTTGGTGATTCAAAAACAAGCCAATGATTTGGTTATCGGCACGCATGGACGATCGATTTATAAAATGAATATTGCTGCATTACAACAATATCAAAAAATTAAAAATAAAGATTTAGAAATTTTAGATTTAAAAG
>JAGLKH010000603.1 GCA_023141985.1 Flavobacteriaceae bacterium
TGCATTAATAGAATCTTGAAATCCTTTTTCAAAAATTAATACCCCTACGTATTTTCCTTTTCTTACTAAACCTGTGTCTTCATCAACTTTCTTTGGAATCAAAGTTAATCCACTTAAAGCATCTAAGCTTGTAATCACACTTTTAGAATCAATAGAATTATCAATATCTGAAATTAGTAACTTAATTGGTTTTGATTCATTACTTCCCCCAATACCTCCAAATGCAAACGCAAACAATGTGATTAGTAATATTGGCATTAAAAATGTTAGTAAGACTGCTTTTTTATCGGAAAAGAATAGTTTCAAGTCTTTCTTTAAAATTGTAAGTATCATATGTCTTTTTTTAGTCGTTAGCCGATTTTTTAATCTCTTAATTGTTTTCCCGTTAGACTTAAAAAAATCGTCTCCAAATTCACTTTTTTGAGTTGCAAGTCTTCAATTATTAAATTGATATTATTACATTTTTCAATAATGTTTGCTAAATTTTTATTGGCATCGCATTCAATAGAAATTTTGTTATTACTTTCTATAATTTTTAAATGCAACTGTTCTTTTAACAATTCAACTTTACTTTGCGATATTGATTCGAAAGTAATTTCGATGGTTTCCTTAACATTACTCTGTTTTTGCAATTCAGCTTGTGTGCCTTGTGCAATAATTTTTCCATTATCTATGATGGCTATTTTATTACATAAACGCTCTACTTCTTCCATGTAATGTGTCGTGTAGACTATCGTTATTCCTTGCTGATTAAGGGTTTCTACAATTTCGAAAATTCTATTTCTACTATGCGGATCAATACCAACTGTTGGTTCATCCATAAATAAAATTTTTGGCTCATGCAATAAAGCTGCAGCTATATTTATACGACGCTTCATGCCACTGGAATATGTCTTGATTAAATCATCCTCTCTTTCTAATAATCCAATTAAATCCAAAAGATTTGTTATGCGCTGCTTTAATTCTTTTTTCGGCACTTTATATAAACTGCCCCAAAACATTAAATTATCGTATGCCGTAAAATCATCATACAATGATATTTCCTGTGGAACAACTCCAATAAGTTGTTTACAAGTATCTGAATTTTGTTTTATATTATTTCCGTTAATTAAAATAGACCCTTTATCGCTTTTTAAAATAGTACTCATCATATTAATGGTAGTAGATTTTCCTGCGCCATTTGGACCTAATAGTCCAAATACTTCTCCTTTTTTAATTGAAAAACTAATGTCTTTAACTGCTTGAATACTATCGAAAGATTTGGAAAGGTTTTTAACTTGTATCATCTTATAATTTTTTGATGATTCAAAAGTCAATCAAAATCGCTTTTTTCAAAATTTAAGTTTACTGAGTTGTAGATTTTTGGAGATGAATTGTTTAGTAAAAAAAGATAATCTATTTTAATGTCTTACTAGAAACTGTTTCGTTATATATACTTTTAATAATACCATCTGACAACCCAATTTTTGGAACAAATAAATGTTTTGCACCACTCCATTTCATTGCAGAAAGATAAATACGTATGGCTGGAATAATAACATCTGCTCTATCTTGATTTAAATCCAGCTCGGTAATACGCTCTTCGTACGAATATGATTTTAATAAATTATAGTAAGCCGTTAAGTAAAAATAGGTCAATGGTTTACCAATTACTTTACCCGATATTTTAAAAATCTTATTAATATTCCCACCAGAACCAATAACCTCAATGTCATCAAATCCTTTAGTGTTATTTTTTATCCATTGTTCAAGGTCTTTCCAGGTTTCTTTTTTTACAATATTATTTAATAGCCTAACCGTACCAATTTTTACCGATTTAGACTCAATTGCTTCTCTATTATTAATTATGGTAAATTCCGTACTACCTCCACCAACATCTACATATAAATAGGTTTTATTACTGTCAATAAATTTGTTTATGTCTGTAGCAGCTATTATAGCTGCTTCTTCTTTTCCATCAATGATATCAATTTTTATTTTAGACTTTTTTAAAATTAAATTAACGACATCTTTACCATTGATAGCCTCTCTCATTGCAGATGTAGCACATGCCTTATAACGTTTTACCTTATGAGACTTCATTAAAAGATTAAAAGCTGTCATCGTATCTAATAATCGAACAATATTTTCTTCAGATATGTTATTATCTAAAAACACATCAGCCCCCAAACGAATTGGAACTCGAACTAAAGAATTCTTTTTAAATCTAAC
>JAGLKH010000604.1 GCA_023141985.1 Flavobacteriaceae bacterium
AACTCATATTAAAATAGCTTTAGGCTACTTTTTTGTTATAGCACTTTTGGGAGTGTTATTGCGCTTGTTTCAAATAGTAAACATTTCTATTAACTACAAATACATCCTTCATTCACATTCACATATTGCCTTATTAGGATGGATTTATACAGGGTTAACGACACTTATTTATAAATTATATCTAGTAGATAAGCCTATAGATAAAAAGTATAAATTGCTTTTTTGGAGTACACAAGTCACTGTTATTGGAATGTTGGTGACATTTCCATTTATGGGCTACGCTATGTTATCCATTATTTTTTCGACACTTTTTTTAATTGTATCGTATTTGTTTGTCTATTTATTTTTAAAGCATACCTCTACAAAACAAAAGAAAACCTATTCTTATAAACTTATTCGAGCTGCATTGTGGTTTATGGTCTTGTCAAGTATTGGTCCCTGGACATTGGGTGTTATAATGAATACCTTAGGAAGTACATCTTCTTGGTACAGAAACGCCATTTATTTCTATTTACATTTTCAGTATAATGGTTGGTTTATTATTGCACTCTTTGGAATTTTATTTTTTGTTTTTGAAAAGTATTCCATTCACATTCCGAAAAATTTATTTAAAGTATTTTTCCGTCTGTTTACTATAGGTGTAGTTCTCACTTTTGCGCTTTCGGTATTGTGGATGAAACCACACCCTGTTTTTTATATTTTGGCAGGAGTTGGTGGTTTGTTTCAAATGGTTGCTTTTGGAGTTTTATTCCGAAAAATTCTTCAGAATAAAGAAGTATTAAAAACATCTCTTTCAAAAATTGAAGGCATCTTATTAAAAACGGTTACACTACTTATAATTGTAAAACTAATATTTCAGATTTTAGGGGCTTTTCCTAGTATCGCTGAAATTATTTCTTCGAATATTGATTTTGTAATTGGGTATTTACATTGGATATTTTTAGGAGTTGTAAGCATCTCCATTTTTGCTTTCCTTAACCACTTCAAACTAATGGTTATATCAAAAAACAACTATATCATATACCTTATCGGATTTATACTGACCGAAAGCCTAATCATATATAAAGGCACTGTTATTTGGTTAGGATATCCACTCTTAAATAATTATTATACTTTTCTTGCAGTTGCAAGTGTCTTGTTTTTTTTGGCGATTCTAATCCTTTTTATGGAACAGTTTAGGAGTCAACACAGAAATGATTAATTCTATATGATTAATGTCATTAAATTAGTGACAATACTTAAATACATTTACATACGAGTAAATTAGTTACATGTTAAACGAACAATTAATAAACCCGAAGAGTATTGTAATTATTGGAGCATCTAATGATATAAGAAAGCCTGGAGGTAAAATAGTAAAAAATATAATTGATGGTGGTTATCAGGGAATTATAAATGTTGTTAATCCAAAATATGATACTATACAAGGCATATCTAGTTTTTCCTCAGTAAATGATATCCCAAAAACTGATCTTGCCATACTTGCTATTCCTGCTAAATATTGTTTAGAGGCGATAACTATTTTAGCAAAGCAAAA
>JAGLKH010000605.1 GCA_023141985.1 Flavobacteriaceae bacterium
TCCCATTATCAATACACGTGCTTTTAGCGAGGATCCTGATCAGGTCATTTTATACGCCACCAGGTTTATGGAAGGTCTCCAGGAAAACGGAATGCTGGCAACTGCAAAACATTTTCCTGGTCATGGAGACACAGAAACAGACTCTCATAAAACCTTACCAATAATTAAATTTAATAAAGAACGTATAGATTCTGTAGAACTTTATCCTTATAAAAAGCTAATAAAAGAAGGTATATCTAGTGTTATGGTCGCACATCTAAACGTGCCTAGCTTAGAATCACGTTCAAATTTTCCTTCGTCACTTTCAAAAAACATAGTAACCAATATTTTAAAGAAACGCCTTGGTTTTGAAGGTCTCATTTTTACCGATGCACTTAATATGAAAGGAGCTTCAGATTATAGTGAAACCGGTGATATAGATTTGGCTGCATTTAAAGCCGGAAATGACATGCTTTTAATTTCTGAAAGTGTTCCTAAAGGAATTACCAAAATTATTGAGGCATATAATAAAAAAGAAATCACCGCAAAACGTTTAGCACATTCAGTAAAAAAGATATTAATGGCGAAGTATAAAGTAGGTTTAAATAATTATAAGCCTATTGGAACTTATCATTTAGTTGAAGACTTAAATAGATTGAAAGATGATGTACTACATGAAGAACTAATGGAAAACGCCATAACAGTTATTAAAAATAAAGCAAAGATTTTACCATTATTGAGATTGGAAAATAAAAAAATCGCTTATGTAAAATTTGGCGATGAAGATGGATCTGTTTTTTTAAATGAACTAAAAAAGTATGCTAAAATACATGAGATCAAAGCCGATAATTTGGATGGTCTTATCAATAAATTAAATAACTATAATACTGTTATTGTTGGGTTTCATAAATCGAATGAAAACCCTTGGAAATCTCATAAATTTAGCAATAAAGAATTAGTATGGTTATACGAAATTGCAAGAACAAATACAGTTATTTTAAATGTTTTTACAAAGCCTTACACACTTTTAGATTTAAAGACCACTGAAAATTTTGAAAGCATTATAGTTTCCTATCAAAACAGTAAAATCGCACAACAAAAGGCAGCGCAATTAATTTTTGGTGGCATACAGGCTAAAGGTGTTTTACCGGTTTCTATTGGGAAAGATTTTAAAGTTGGGTTTGGGATTAAGTTTCCATCTGCAAGTCGATTAAGTTATGGTTTGCCTGAACGTGTCGGAATGAATTCAGAACGATTAACTAAAATTGATTCTGTAGCTCAATATGCCGTAGATTCATCAATGACACCAGGAATTCAATTAATAGTTGCAAGAAAAGGTAAAGTCATTTATAATAAGAATTTTGGCAAGCATACCTATAACGGTAAAGAAAATGTAAAATTTAATGATATTTACGATGTAGCATCGTTGACAAAAATACTAGCGACATTGCCATTACTTATGGAGTTGGTTGAGCAAGGTATAATTTCGTTAGATTCTAAATTGTCGCAATTACTTTCAGACTAT
>JAGLKH010000606.1 GCA_023141985.1 Flavobacteriaceae bacterium
TATTAATAGAGGAGAGATCACTGAAATTTATGATGACTCATATTTTACGGCTAAAATGAGCAAAGAAGAAATAAATGCGAAACTTTTTAGAATTGATACTGCTGATGCTGGTTTTGATGAGTTGAATGCAGGAAATATGAATATTGATGAATATATTGATAAAATTAATTTAACGTCTCAAGATATTGAAGGATTTAAAATTAAAGGACAGTGGTATTTTGATAAACGCCAAGGTGAATTAAAATACCGTTTATTAGGAGTTGCACCAGTTGCGCCTGATGTTAACTTTATTGATAGTGGAAGCATGGATGATGAGTTGGTTGAATTGTTTTGGGTATGGTATCCAGGAGCAAGATATACTACTCATGATATGAAAGTATTTAATCAAAAAAACTCAGCTTATCCTTTATCGTTCGATCATTTATTGAATGCAAGAAGGTTTAATGCAATTATTTATCGAGAAGAAAATATTTATGGTAACCGTGATGTTGCAGAATATATTAAAGGAAACTCGCTTTTTCAAGTATTGGAATCTGATAAATTGAAAGAAAATATTAGAGATAGAGAATTAGATATGTGGAATTATTAATCCAATCTAAATAAAATTTAACTCCTACTGAAAAGTAGGAGTTTTTTTATGCCCAAATTTTAATTGTTAAACTATCTTTGCTTTATGACAGTTGATTATATTATTGTAGGTTTAGGTTTGGCTGGTATCGCTTTCGCGGAAGAATTAAAAAGTCACAACAAATCTTTTGTAGTTTTTGAAGACAATTCTCAAAACTCCTCACTAGTGGCAGGCGGTATGTATAACCCTGTTGTTTTAAAAAGGTTTACTCCAGTTTGGAATGCTAAAGAACAATTAGATTTAGCAATTCCTTTTTATAAAAAATTAGAAAGTAGATTTAATCAAACGTATAATTATAAGGTAGATATTTATAGAACCTTTAAAAGTATAGAAGAACAAAATAATTGGTTTGCAGCTTGCGATAAAATTTTATTACAAGATTATATGATTCCTAAAATTGTAAAGAATGAAAATAAATTTATTCGAGCACCGTATGATTCAGGTAAATTAATTCATACAGGTAGAATTGATGTAAATAAATTAGCTACAGATTATAGATTTTTTTTAAAGAATGAAAACACTTTAAAAGAAGAAAAATTTGAATATGATAAAATTAATTTTCAAACTAATTTTATAATCTATAAAGAAGTAAAAGCTAAAAGAGTAGTTTTTTGCGAGGGTTTTGGTTTAAAAGAAAATCCTTTTTTTAATAATTTACCAATGCGAGAAGCCAAAGGCGAACTGATTACCATTCATGCACCAGATTTAAAAGTAGATTTTTTAATAAAATCAGCAATATTTGTTTTACCAATAGGCAACGATTTATATAAAGTTGGTGCAACTTTTAATTGGACAGATAAAACAAAAACACCAACAGAAGAAGGTAAAGAAGAGTTAGAATTTAAATTGAACTCAGTAATTAATTGTGATTATAAAATTGTTGATCATATCGCAGGAATAAGGCCAACGATAAAAGATAGAAGACCATTGATAGGAGTCCATTCAAAATATAAGCAATTGGCAATTTTAAATGGTTTAGGTACTCGAGGTGTAATGATTGCTCCATTAATGGCATATAAATTATTCCAAAATATTGAAATTGGAGAGCAATTAGAAAAAGAAATTAGTATTAATAGATTTGATTAAAAATAAACCATTCTTATTTCTGTTTATAGTTGATAAACATATTGATGTAAA
>JAGLKH010000061.1 GCA_023141985.1 Flavobacteriaceae bacterium
ATACACCTACCACCTGATTTTTAGGAAAAGAAGGATTTACCATAGGCCCTAACATGTTGAAAAATGTTTTTACACCTAATTCCCGACGAATTGGAGCCACATTTTTCATTGCCGGATGAAATAATGGTGCATGTAACACACAAATACCTGCCTTATCGATAGATTGGTTTAAGAAATCTTGATCATTAGAAAAATTAATTCCAAGGTGTTCCAAGACATTTGAAGACCCACAAGCTGATGATACCCCATAATTGCCATGTTTAGCAACTTTAACTCCAGCTCCAGCTGTAACAAAGGATGATAGTGTTGAAATGTTGAATGTGTCTTTACCATCACCTCCTGTTCCACATAGATCTATGGCATTGAATTCTTCCAAATCAATCGGAATACATAATTCAAGTAGTGCATCTCTAAATCCTTTCAATTCTTCAAGCGTTATACTACGCATCATATAAACCGTAAGAAATGATGCTATCTGACTTTGGTTATAATCGCCTTTAGATATATTAACCAATACTTTTTTAGCTTCTTCACTAGAGATGCTTTCCTGGTTAATGAGTCTGTTAAGTAATTGTTTCATAAGACCTCTCTGTCCTGTCGGACATCTCTCCCAAGGGGAGAGAAATTTTTAGTTATAAATATTCATTTTTTAAAGAGTACAGTTTTATTGCCTACTGCTAACTTACCACTGCTAACTGTTTACCCAATTTTCTAAAATTTTCTTTCCATTGGGTGTTAAAACAGATTCAGGATGAAACTGTACACCTTTCACATCATATACTTTATGGCGAAGTGACATTACTTCTCCGTTTTCGTCAAAGGATGTAGCTTCTAATTCTTTAGGTAAATCTTTGTCTACCACCCAAGAATGGTAACGACCAACTTTAATTTCTCTATCAAGTCCATTAAATAAGGACTCATCATTTACTGTAATATTTATTTTGTTTGCTACACCATGATAGACTGTGTCTAAATTTATTAGCTTAGCACCAAATACCTCACCAATTGCCTGTTGACCCAGACAAACACCTAAAATACTTTTGGTAGGAGCATATTTTTCTATAATTGATTTTAGTAATCCGGCTTCCTCAGGAATTCCAGGTCCCGGAGACAATACAATTTTATTGAAAGGCTCTACATCTCTCAAAGTAAGTTTATCATTTCGGATTACAGTAACTTCACAATCTAAATCTTTTAAATAGTGAACCAGGTTGTAAGTAAAACTATCATAATTATCTATTACTAATACTTTTGTCATAATCTTTTCCTGCGAAGGCAGGAATCTTTTTTAATTTATATGTTTTCCGCCAATTCAATTGCTTTTGTGAGTGCTCCTAATTTATTGTAAACTTCTTGTAATTCATGTTCGGGATTGGATTTAGATACTAATCCTGCTCCTGCTTGCCAATGTAATTGGTGGTTTTTACTTAAAAAAGTTCTAATCATAATAGCATGATTATAATTCCCTTCAAAATCCATAAAACCTATTGCTCCTCCATAGAAAGAACGGCTTGTTTTCTCGTATTTTTCTATAAGTTGCATGGCTTTATGCTTTGGAGCACCACTTAAGGTTCCTGCTGGAAAGGTATCTGCAACGACTTGCATTGTAGAAACATCTTTAAGTTTTTTGCCAGTAACTTTACTTACCAAATGTATAACATGTGAAAAAAACTGAACTTCGCGATAAGTTTCTACTTTTACCTGGCTATTATTTCTACTTAAATCGTTACGGGCCAGATCAACAAGCATTACATGTTCGCTATTTTCTTTATCATCTATTGTGAGTTGTTTTGCAAGTTCAGCATCTTTTAGGTCATCCCCAGTTCGCTTAAAAGTTCCTGCTATTGGATGAATCTCAGCTTGACCATTTTTAACTACAAGTTGGGCTTCCGGTGAGCTGCCAAAGATTTTAAAGTTACCATAATCAAAATAGAATAGGTAAGGCGAAGGGTTTACATTTCGCAATGCACGATATACGTTAAATTCGTCACCTTTAAAGTCTTGTGAGAATTTTTTAGATAAGACTAACTGAAATACATCACCGCGAGCACAATGTTTTTTAGCTAATTCTACATGGTTTTTGTACTCATCGTCTGTTAAATTTGAAGTTATTTCCCCATTGGTTAAAAAATCATAAGATGCAAAATTCTTTGCTTTTATAAGTTGCAAAATGTCATCTATATTATTTTCTGATTTAAAGCAATGTGCAAAAATATAGGCTTCATTTTTAAAATGATTAATAGCTATAATATTTTGATATACAGCATAATAAATATCAGGAATATTTAGAGAATCTTCTTTTTTAAATATGTCAATATCTTCAAAATAACGCACAGCATCATAGGCCATATAACCAAAAATACCATTGTTTATGAACTTGAATTTTTCTTTTGAACTAATTTCAAAGCACTTGGTAAAACGATAAATCTCTTCTGATACATGAGTACCATTTTTTATATGAGTTGTCTTTGAGTTTCCATCGGGAAAAGTTTGTGTTATGATTTCGTTTTCTACTTTTATAGAAGCTATTGGGTTGCAACATATATAAGAGAAACTATTATCATTGGCATGATAATCGCTACTTTCTAATAGAATACTATTTGGATATTTATCTCTTATCTTAAGATAAATACTAACAGGTGTAATAGTATCTGCAAGAATTTTTTTGTAATGTGTATGTAAACTAAATGGTTTCATATAAAATTCGTTGTCATTTCCGCCTTCGTGGAAATGACTTTAGATTTAATAAAAAAGGCTTGTCGTGAATGACAAGCCTTTATATTTTATGTTTAAATATACTATAGGTCTATTTCACGAATATTGTGTTTCGAGAGTTCCACCACCAAGTATTATTTAAAATTGTGTTCATGTTTTTATTTGGGTCAAATATAGAAATGAAAATTTGTTTTTCAAACTATTTCTAAAAAAATCTGTTTAAATTCAGATTTTTGATGTTCATTCTTAAGATAATTTTTTGTTAAAAGTTTATGTGGCTAATAATGGATTAATAACTTTATGGCATGAAGTATATAATGACTCTTTTAATTTTAGTGCTTTTGTCATGTAAAAATGATGTTAAAACAAAAGTTTCTTTGGAGATTGAAAATGCTGAAAAACAGAATGTTGAATTAGAAGTTTATGATTTTAACGGTTTGGAAAAGTTTTTGAATCAAGTGGATGATAAAGTACATGTAGTAAATTTCTGGGCAACTTGGTGTGCACCATGCATTAAGGAATTACCTCATTTTGAAGAATTATTTAAAAGCTATAAAAGCAAAGGCGTTGAAGTGATTTTGGTAAGTCTGGATTTTCCTTTTCAGTATGATAAAAAATTGAAACCATTTATTAAAGAAAACAAATTGCAATCTAAAGTAGTTGCATTAGATGATCCGGATATGAATACCTGGATGCCTAAAGTAAACGAAGAATGGACGGGAGCTATACCCATAACAATAATATATAATAAGGATAAACGTCAATTTTACGAACGTTCCTTTACTTATAATCAATTAGAAGAAGAACTCAAACAATTTTTAAACTAGAACTCATGAA
>JAGLKH010000062.1 GCA_023141985.1 Flavobacteriaceae bacterium
AAAAGATTGATTTACTACTTCAAGATGCTGGAATTATTCGCAATAAACTGAAAATAAGAGCTACTATTACCAATGCACAAGCTTTCATGAAAATACAAGAAGAATTTGGAGATTTTAGCACATATATTTGGAGTTTTGTAGAAGGTAAACCAATAAGAAATAAGATAAAGAATTATAATGAAGGACCCGCTAATACACCCTTAAGTGATGTGCTTAGTAAAGATCTTAAAAAGCGAGGGTTTAAATTTGTAGGTTCTACTGTAGTCTATGCTCATATGCAGGCCACTGGAATGGTCAATGATCATGAAATAAGTTGTTTTAGATATAACCAGGTTTAATCGACTTGCTTTTCTTCAACCTCAACGTGTTCTATTACCGTTTTATCTTTAGGCTGATATGGGATAATATCTAAAATATGTTCTATGGCATCAATTCTGGCTTTAGTTTTTCTATTTGCTCTAATAACAATCCAAGGTGCTATTTTAGTATTAGTTTTTTTAAACATTCTCTTCTTGTATTCTGTATAATCGTCCCAAAGTTCAAGAGCTTTTTGGTCTACAGCACTATACTTCCATTTTTTTATTGGGCTAGTCTTTATCTCTTCAAAGCGTTTTTCCTGTTCTCCTTTTGAAATAGAAAAATATAGCTTAATGAGTGTAATTCCAGATTCGATTATCATACGCTCAAAATGGTTAACCTGATTCATAAAAATAGTGTAGTCTTCTTTGGTGCAAAATCCATTTACCGGTTCAACAATTGCTCTATTGTACCAACTTCTATCAAACAGAATAATTTTGCCTTCTCTTGGTAATTGATTGATATAACGCTGAAAATACCATTGCCCTTTTTCTTCTTCAGTTGGTTTTGGTAGTGCTACAACTTTAAACTCTCTTGGATTTAAATGTTCCGTTGTTCTTCTAATTGCGCCACCTTTTCCTGCTGCATCTCGCCCTTCAAAAATAATAACTACCTTTTCATTATTTTCGACAACCCAATTTTGGAGTTTAATGAGCTCTTCTTGTAGCGATTTTAAACGAGTTTCATAATTTAAATATCTAAGCACCCTTGTGACTGTTGCATTATCACGAGATAAAAATTGTTTTAAACTCTTTTTTTTATTTAATAAGATGAGATCTGCATCTGTTAATTTATCCATTGTTATTCAATTTGTTTTACCGTTCTATGATAACGTTGTACAATATTTGGGTCCGGCAATAATGTTGTTCCCGAATCTCCTTTGCCTTCATAATCAAACTTAGAAAGCACATAACGCATACTTTCTAAACGAGCTTCCTTTTTATCATTTGTTTTAATAATAATCCAGGGACTAAATGTGGTGTGTGTTTTACTAAACATTTGCTCTTTATAAAATGTATATTCATCCCAACGTTTTTGTCCTTCCTGGTCAACAGGGCTAAATTTCCATCTTTTTAAAGGGTTTTCTAATCTCGAATTAAATCTATTTATCTGTTCTTCTTTTGAAATTGAAAACCAAAATTTAATTAATATAATCCCGTCTTCGTACAACATATGTTCAAACTCAGGAACTTGAATCATAAACTTATCGTACTGGTTTTTATTACAAAAACCCATTACTGGTTCTACAACTGCACGATTGTACCAACTTCTATCAAACAAAACTATTTCTCCCGGGTTAGGTAATTCTTTTATATAACGTCTAAAATACCATTGCCCCTGTTCAACAATTGTTGGTTTGGTTAATGCAACAACTCTCATTGATCGTGGATTCAGATGCTCTGAAAAACGTCGTATAGAACCTCCTTTTCCCGATGCGTCTCTACCCTCAAATATTATGCAAACACGTTTGTTGTGTTTGGCAACCCATTGTTGTAAATTAACTAATTCTGCTTGAAGATGTTGCAATTCATTTTCATACTCTAAAGTATTAAGAATATCCGCTAAACGTTTTTCATCAATTTTATCCTTAATTATCTCTAAAAATTCTTCCTTATTATTAGATTTATTAAAATCTTCTATTGTTAACATACAAATTCAATTAGTAATTGGTAAATATCGTGATTTATTAAATAAAATGACAAGACTTTTATCAGATTAAAAATGCTAAAAAGTTATGTCTTGGTATCTCTTCTGCTCCAAGACTTTCCATATGTTGTGTATAAACCTGGCAATCTATAAGTTTATAATTGCTGTTTTTTATAAAAGTTATTAGTCCTATTTTGCTTGCATTACTTTCTTTAGTAAACATACTTTCTCCACAAAACACTTTGTTGCCTAAATCAATACCATAAAATCCTCCAACTAAATCATCATCTTTCCAGACCTCAACAGATTTTGCATAACCTAATTCATAGAGTTTACTATATGCCTGGATCATACTTTTTGTTATCCAAGTGCTGGATTGACCATTGCGTTTTATTTTAGAACATTGTTGTATTACTTCCTCAAATGCTTTATTAATTGTAACCGTATAATTACAATTTCGCAATACTTGTTTCATACTTTTTGAAATTTTTAATTTATCCGGGAACAATACGAAACGAGGATCTGGAGACCACCATAAAATTGGTTGATTCTCTTCAAACCATGGAAAAATACCTTGCTTATAAGCAAGACGTAATCTGTCGCAAGACAAATCGCCTCCAACAGCAAGTAAACCATCTTCATTGGCTTCACTTACATTTGGAAATTCTATGTTCTCGCTTAAATAAATCATTTATAAAAAAACCTCGTTGAATGAACATTGAGGTTTGTTTAATGAGATTCCCACTTTCGTGGGAATGACAAAAACATTAAAACGGTAAATCGTCGTGATCTTCTTCGTTTAAATCGGTTGCTGGTTCAAACGCTTCGGCTGGTGGTACCGGAGGCATTTCTCCACTTGATGCTTCTTGTTGTAAATTTTCAATTCTCCAGCCTTGTATCGAATTAAAATATTTGGTTTCCCCTTGTGGATTAACCCATTCTCTTCCCCTAAGATTAATACTAATTTTAACCATTTGTCCAACTTGATAGTTGTTTAACAAATCTGTTTTATCTTGTACAAACTCAACCATTATATGTTGTGGATATTGTTCTTCGGTTGTAATTACTAATTCTCTTTTTCTAAACCCATTTGCTCCAAATGTTTGTGTTTCTCCTATTAATTTTACTTTTCCTTGTATTTCCATTTTTTGTTTATTTCTATTTTTGTTAGCCTTCTAATATAAGGTTTATCTCATTAACTCAATAATAATTTCCATGCACTTTCTACATCACCAAAACTTAAAAAATTTTGTGCTTTTTTATGTTTCTCTCTACGTGAGGCATCTTTTATTTTAGGATAACGTTCTTCCAAATCATTAATAAATAGTTTCACCTCATCTTGAGTTGGCAACGCTTCAACATTACCTAACATTCCAAGATCATTTCCCGTTAAAATCATACTGTTTTTAATATGGCCCGGAAAACTATCTACTCCTATTCCTTGTGTTGATAAAGGTTTAGGGATTTCGAAAAATCCTTTTTTTGCTCTACTGTAATAACTCCCTCCGGCTCTTGCAACCAAATCTAATTCTTCTTGATTTATGGTTCCGTCATCCTTCAATATTTCGTTCGCAATATGCAGTTTAACAACTTCACAAATAATCAGGTTTCCTGCACCACCTTCTGTTCCTAATTTAATAATATCGTTTACTTTGCATTCAAACTGAACAGGAGATTCTGCAACACGAAACGGTTTTACAATCTCCGACTTCAACATAGTTAATCCCGCTTTTTCAAATTCGTTAACTCCTTCTGGATATTCTGTGCTACTCAACGACATTTGTTGAACAATATCGTAGTTTACCACATTAATAACAACTTCTTTGGTTTGCTCTGCATTGTCTAGAGTATGCTTTATTGTGTTGCCTTTAACACGTCTTGCCGGCGAAAAAATTAATATTGGAGGGTTTGCGCTAAACACATTAAAGAAACTAAAAGGAGATAAATTAGGGTTCCC
>JAGLKH010000063.1 GCA_023141985.1 Flavobacteriaceae bacterium
CCGTGTAATTTTTCTACTGTAAGATCTTTAGGTTCAAAAGATGTCATCACTAATAAATTTTAGCAAAGTTAACAATCTATAGTTTAATTAAAAACCTATTTACTAACAACTGAAACAATAATATTTACATAATTGCATTTAATACTTAAAGTATTCATTATATTTAAAATTGTAATTAAAAATTCATGTCGCTATATAAAAACACTAATTTTTTACGTTGGATAATTATTGGAACCTCTTTTATAATAATCTCTTTAATTCTTTGGAATACTTATACCTTTTTTCAACATTTTAAGAATGAAGAACGTACAAAAATGCAGAATTGGTCTTATGCGGTAGGAAGTTTACAAAATCCCCTTTCTGATGGCTCTGAAATAGAGGTTACGTCTAGAATTATTGAAAGTAATACTTCTACTCCAATGATGATTGTTGACCCAAGCAATAAAATAACGAGCATAAGAAATATAGACACATTAAAGAAACGCAATCCGAAAATATATTTAAATAAGCTCAAATTAAAATTTGAAAAAGAAAACAATCCTATTCCAATTATATATAAAAATGAAACATTAAGTGTCATTTATTATGGTAACTCCCCTTTACTTAACAAACTAAAATATTATCCTCTTGCCTTATTATTAATCATTTTATTATTTGGAGCTGTTGTTTACTTTTTTTATCGGAGCTCAAAAGTTGCTTCACAAAACAAATTATGGTCCGGAATGGCAAAAGAAACGGCACATCAAATTGGCACGCCTTTATCGTCGCTAATTGGTTGGACCGAAATTTTAAAAAGTGAAAATGTGAATCCTGACCATATTAAAGAAATTGAAAAGGATGTTGAAAGATTACAAACTATTACTGATAGATTTAGTAAAATTGGTTCTATTCCTACTCTTAAAAAAATGGATATTGTTAAAGCTACCAAAGAATCATTCGACTATATAAAATCAAGATCGTCAAAACATATAGATTTTGAGTTTAAGGCTCCCAACACAGCAATTAATGTGAATTTAAACCCACAACTTTATATCTGGACCATAGAAAATTTAGTTAAAAATGCTATCGATGCCATGAAAGGAAAAGGACAACTTAAAATTGAAATTATACCCAATGGCAATTTAGTAAATATTAGAGTTTCAGACTCTGGGAAAGGCATTCCTAAGCAATTCTATAAAAAAATATTTGAAACAGGTTATACAAGTAAAAAAAGAGGTTGGGGATTAGGTTTGTCTCTTGCAAAACGTATTATTGAAGACTACCACAATGGGAAAATAAAAGTCCTTTCTTCTGAAATTGATAAAGGGACAACAATACAAATCTCTTTAAAACCTTCATAGATTGCTGCTAATAGTTTTTGCAATTGTTTCAAACTCTTCAGGAGTTAGAGTTTCCTTTGTCGTAAATCTGGCATCTTCCATGGTATGTAATGGAATTAAATGCACATGCACATGAGGTACTTCTAAACCAATAACAGAAATACCAACACGTTTACATGGAATTGTTTTTTCTATCGCAATTGCTACTGTTCTTGAAAAACTCATCAATCCATTATAAGTAGTTTCATCTAAATCGAAAATTTTATCAACCTCTTTTTTTGGTATGCAAAGTGTATGGCCTTTAGTATTAGGATTTACATCTAAAAAAGCCAAAAACTTATCAGTCTCTGCTACTTTATAACATGGAATTTCTCCATCAACTATTTTAGTGAAAATTGAAGCCATTTTTAATTTAGAATATATGTAAATATAAAGAATCTTGCTTAAAAACTGAATAGTTTTAGTTAGGAAGAAGATTTATTGAAAAGATACTTTTTTTAAATGTCACCTTGAGCGCAGTCGAAAGGTTTTAAAAAAATTAAGAGATTTCCGCTTTCGCGGAAATACAAAAACGACTCTTCTTTATCTTGAAATTTCTAAAATATCAAACTTCATGATTCCGTTTGGCACTTGTATATCTGCTACGTCACCTACCGATTTACCAAGTAACCCTTTGCCAATTGGAGAATTAACCGATATTTTTCCTGAAGCTAAATCTGCTTCGCCGTCTGCAACCAAAGTATATGTCATTTCCATACCATTAGTTTGGTTTTTTATTTTAACTATAGATAACACTAATACCTTTGAAGTATCTAATTGAGATTCATCTATTATTCGTGCTCCTGCTAA
>JAGLKH010000064.1 GCA_023141985.1 Flavobacteriaceae bacterium
GGAATTCCAGCCACCTCTATGAAAATATTAGTGGGAAATTTAAAGATGTGACTGAAGAAGCCGGTTTATTAAGACCCAGTTTTGGATTAGGCCTTTGTGTTAGTGATATTAACAATGATAATTGGTTGGATATTTATATTGCTAACGATTATTATATCCCGGATGTTTTATATATAAACAATAAAAATGGCACGTTTACAGACCAAATTAAAACATCGACCAATCAAGTTTCATTTTATGGAATGGGATTGGATATTGCAGATATCAATAATGACAATTTAAAAGATATTTTTGTTTTAGATATGGCTTCAAGCGATCATAAACGGTCTAAAACTTTAATGGCTTCAATGAATGTTCCAAAGTATAATTTATTAATAAATACTTTAGACCTTCAATATCAATACATGTATAATTCTCTACAATTAAATATTGGAAACAATAAATTTCACAATATTTCACAACTAGCAGGATTGTCAAAAACCGACTGGAGTTGGGCCGCTCTTATTTTTGATACAGATAATGATGCTAATGATGACATCTATGTTACAAATGGTTACAGGAAATATGGTTCAGATAATGATACAAGAATTAAAATTGCCAAAGCAAAGCAACAATACAGGGGTAAAGTACCATTAGCTGTTAAAGAAGACTTATACAACAGCTTACCATCTGAAAAATTAGCCAACATCTTATTTAAAAACAAAGGCGGTTTAGTTTTTGAAAATATAACCTCACTATCAGATTTAAATGAGCCTTCATTCTCCAATGGTGCTGCTTATTCCGATTTAGATAATGATGGGGATTTAGACATTGTAGTTAATAATATGGATGATCTAGCCTTTTTATTCAAAAATATGTCTGTAGAAAACGGAACAGGTAACTATATAAAAATTATTACCAAAGGAGCCACTTCCGAAGATTTTGCAAAAGTATCTATTACTTATAATGGTAAAACAAGAACGAAAGAATCTAAAAGAGTTAGAGGGTATCGGTCTGCCGTAGATAATACTATACACTTTGGTTTAGGCAATACATCAACAATTGATACAATTAAGGTTGTTTGGATATCTGGTAAGCAAATAGAACAATATAACGTTAAAGCAAACGCTACACTTTCCTTTAACGAAAAAGATGCACAAAACAGTAATCCAAATAATTCACCTAAGGATAATGCTTGGTTTACTAAAACAAACAGCTCTTTAAACTTTACGCATACAGAAAATGAGTTTAACGATTTTAATAAAGAAATACTCTTACCATATAAACAATCTACTTTAGGGCCTTCTATTACTAAAGGCGATGTAAATGGTGATGGCAAAAACGATATTTATATAGGAGGAGCGTTAGGCCAGGCTGGTCAATTATTTATACAAACCAGTAATGGTTTTACAAAAACTAACAATCCTGTATTTAATACAGATGCGCATTACGAAGACATGGAAGGTTTATTTGTTGATATTGACAACGACCTAGACAACGATTTGTATGTAGTTAGTGGTGGCAGTGAATTTAATGAACGCTCTGAAAGCTTAAAAGATAGAATTTATTTAAATGATGGAAATGGTAACTTTTCTAGAAAGACCGGAACGGAAATAGATATCTATACTATTAGTGGTAAGACCGTCACGAAAATAGATTACGATAAAGATGGAGATTACGACCTTATTGTGGGAAATAGAATAAAACCACAAAAATATCCATTACATGAACCCTCTCTTATTTATGAAAACATAAATGGCACTTTTACTAATGTCACTGGTAATATAGCTCCAGATTTTGAGGATTTCGGGATCGTTAATAAAGTTATTGCTACAGATTTTAATAATGATGGCTGGGAAGATTTTATTGCTGTTGGCGAATGGACTCATATTGGGCTATTTTTAAATGAAAATGGAACATTTACTGATATTTCAGGTAAAAGCAAATTAGATACAGAAAATGGTTGGTGGAATGATGTTACTGAAACCGACGTCAATAACGACGGGCTTAAAGATTATTTAATAGGCAATGTTGGTTTAAACATCAAATTTAAAGTAAGTAATAATAAGCCGTTACGTGTTTATGCCGATGATTTTGATTCTAACGGAACCCACGATGTAGTTTTGAGTTATAAATATAATGGCGTATTTGTTCCTGCAAGAGGAAAAGAGTGCTCTACACAGCAAATGCCTTTTATTGCTAAAAAAATACCTACTTATAATGAATTTGCCAATTCTAACTTAGTAGACATCTATGGTGAAGCAATCCTAAATGCCTATCAACGTGAAGCCAATCAGTTTAAATCCATTTTAATTTTAAATGAAGGCAATGGTAAGTTTAGAAAAATTGAACTGCCTAAAATGGCCCAATCCATGCCAATATTAGATAGTGACACATACGATTTTAACAAAGATGGTTATGAAGATATTATTGTGGTTGGAAATATATATAACACTGAAGTTGAAACACCTCGCTTAGATAATGCATATGGATTAGTCTTACTTTCTAATAAAAAAGATGGTTATAAAATTATTGGTCCGGATATTACTGGATTATATACTAACGGAAATGCTAAATCTGTTCAACTTGTAGAGCAGTCCAATACAGGTAAGGTTTTAATAATTATTGCCACTAATAATGGAAAGGCCGAAACTTTTGAATTAAATAATATAACCGGTTACTAGATATTTAAATATTATATTTGCAATAAAATGCTAAACATTATTCGCTTTAAAACTTTTCTCTCTTTTATATTTTTCTCTTTGACATTATCTTTATCGAGCCAAAATACAGTTGGTGTATTGTCAAATTCGGTTGGTTCTCTTAATGGCTATACCCTTTTTACCGCGCAAAAAGAAACCTATTTAATAAACAATTGTGGAGAAGTAATTAATCAATGGACAAGTAAATATAATTCTGGAAGATCAGTTTACCTTCTTGAAAACGGAAATTTATTGCGCGCTGCCAATATACCAAACCCTGGTAAAATTGCAATTAAGGGATTTGGTGGTAGAATAGAGTTATTTGATTGGGATAACAATTTAATTTGGGAGTATGAATACTCTACAACAAAAGTAACACAACATCATGATATTTTTCCAATGCCAAATGGAAATATATTAATGCTTGCTGCATCGATTTTAACTTATGAAGAAGCTATACAGTTAGGTAGAAACCCTGAAAACCTAGGTAAAGATTTGTATAATGAGCAAATATTGGAACTCAAGCCAATTGGTAAAGATGATG
This sequence comes from Flavobacteriaceae bacterium, assembly GCA_023141985.1. Taxonomy (GTDB): domain Bacteria; phylum Bacteroidota; class Bacteroidia; order Flavobacteriales; family Flavobacteriaceae; genus PRS1. The sequence goes on from JAGLKH010000064.1 coordinate 3,226, forward strand.
CTAATATTGTTTGGCAATGGGATATTAAAGACCACTTAATACAAGATTTTGATGATACCAAAAGTAATTTTGGTGTAGTTAGTGATAATCCGCAACGATTAGATATAAATTATTTAGGTGGCTCTATTTTAAAAAATCCAAATTGGTTGCATGCAAATTC
>JAGLKH010000065.1 GCA_023141985.1 Flavobacteriaceae bacterium
TTTTAAAAAATCAAAACTATTAGGGACGATTACATATTTATAATCGTTTAGATTTGTTTGTGAAAATGTATTTGTAACAATACATAAAAAAATAAGAACGAAAATAAATTTAGTCTTCATTTGTTTAAAAAATATAATTAAAATCTAATGTCTAAAAACTCTATTTTAGTTTTATCTCCATCAATATATTCTCTTATCCATTGATCTCCTTTTTTATATATAATTCCTTTTTTGTTTTTTATCATAAAAACGTTTGGTACTGAAGCAGTATGAATAATGTATTCTAGTTTATTAGATATATTATTAATTAATTCAAAACCATTGGTTATTGATTTTGCCTTTAAATAGCTCTTGACTTCTTTAACTTTTTTAACAGCATCTGGAAAAGGCACTTCTCTAATTTCTTCTACCTGTTCAACTATATTTTCCTCCTTTTCGGTTAATTCTTCAACAGCTTTTTTAGAGTCTTGAACATTTTTATCAGAGCTTATTGATTCATCCTTTATAATATTTTTTTTATTTGGCTCATAATTGTAATTAACACCTTTAAAACCTTCCATTGCTTTTCGAATTCCTATATTATAAACCTTACTAAAATATTTTTCTTTTGTAACACCTTCCGTTTGAAATACAACATTTTTGTTGCAATCTTTTAAAACAATAGTAACCTTTGTTTTTAAGGCTCCTTTTGCAGTTATTTTAGAAGTTAATGCTAAGCAAAAGTCAGATTTTAATTCGTCCGGATAAACTTCACTATCAAGTATAGGTTTAAAACCATGTTTTTTGAACAAGTATCGTGTTAATTCATTCAAATCATATTCATTAGCCTCATTTTGAAAATGAAATTGACTTTCTACAATTACATATTTATAATCGTTTAAGTTAGGTTGAGCAATACTATTGGTCACTCCACCCAAGACAAGAATCAATAAAATAATTGCTTTTTTCATATTTAATAAGTAATAAAATTAATTGATGTAAATATACATTTTGTTTTTATAAGTATAATTTCAATTCAAGTAGATTGTTTACCTGCTTTACTTCGTTTCCTAAAACTTCGTTATGATAATTAAAACAAATCGCGTCTAATCCAAAATTTATGGCTCCTAAAATATCTGCTTCATAATTATCTCCAACCATAATACTGTTTTCCTGACTTGCTTTAGCAATATTTAAAGCATGCTTAAAGATTTTTGGGTTTGGCTTTTTTACACCAACCATTTCCGAATTTGTAACAGTATCAAAGTAATAACCGATGTTAGCATTATTTAACTTGCCTTGCTGTACTTCTTTAAATCCATTTGTAATAATATGAAGTTTGTAATTAACCTGGAGATATTCTAAAATTTCTATGGCACCATCAAACAAATGGTTAAAGGTTGATAAATACGAAATATAATCTTCTGAAAGCTTATAAATCATGCTTGTTTTAATCTCAAAACTTAATATCCTAAAGACATCATTTAGCCTTCCATAACGTAATGCTCCTTTATCAATTCTTTCTTCTCTATACAATTTCCAATATTTAAGATTTATAGGCACATACATCTCAAGAAATTCATCTAGATTAATATCTATATTATTGAGTTCGAATATTTTTTCGAAAGTAAGTGCCGAATTTTTATCAAAGTCCCAAAGTGTATGATCGAGATCGAAAAAAATATGAGAAATATTATTAATCTTCATTTGTAGAATCTAAAATTATAGTAAACAACTCTTTAAACCCTTGCCACCTTACTTCACTGCTAAATGTGTAATTATGAAACACTGGCGTGAAAGTACCCTTAACTAGTTTTATTTCATTTATTATCTTAAAAAGAGTTTCCTTTTTATCTAATAAAGACTTGTTTTTTAATAAAGCATAATCCATTAAATGATACGTGTTTACCATTAAAGGTGTTTGGATTTCATAATCCATATCATAAAACAAAAAAGGAGTACAGGTTCCTGCTCTAAAGCCTATATCATTAACATAACCCATAGTATAATCTTCATTAATTTCAAGTTCTATTAAGTTTCTATAACTATTTGGCAAATTCATTTTAGAAAATGAGTTTCTTGAAGCTTCTAAAGAATTATTAATAATGGATTCCATTTTAATTTTCTCAGCCTTCAATATATTGAAATCTTCTAATGCAAAGTAAGATGCTTTTAACCCAACTCTACAATAGTCTGCAACAGATTTAATTAAAGACACAAACATTCGCTTATTGGTACTCACATTTTTATCGTAAGTAGAATAATCTCCAATTAAAAAGAAAAATATAAACTTATGTTTTGTTTGCTTTTGCTTATTAAGGATCCACTTAAACGTATTATATGGATCTCTTTTAAATCCAAGCAGTACTAAATATCTTTGATACAATTGTTTTAATTTTAACCTAAAAACATCACTTACGGTTCCTCCTATAGTTCTCATTAACCCTTTCTGTTTAAAAGAGTATGCCATTGGCACATCAATAATCGGGTTAATATTGAATTTACGAGAACTAAACTTATAATTAGGAAAATGTTGTTGTAATACTGTTTTAAATTTATAAGCCCAAATATCTACAACAGGCTTTTGCAGAAAATTATTTTTAAACGCCAAACTATCTTTGGCTGTAAAACGACCATATTCGTCTTTTACATGTGGTAAATATTCTTCGTATCTACTCAATAAATAAAATGAAGCCGCAAAAATATCAAACGGAATAACACTCTTATCTCCAGCACTAAAAAAACATTTTGTGTTGTCCCAATCTTGAACATGTGTTTCAATGTCAGACAATCCTTGATCAAATAACAATTCGTGGCTGCGAACAAACATTTCACTGCTTAAAGGTTGTTTTGTATAAGAAATTTTTAAACTATCGTGAGCAATAAATGCTTCTATAGTTGTTGTAAACGAAACTGGAATACCTAAAATTCGAGTGCAAACTTGTTTAAAAGTGTATTTTAGTCGTGGTGTTATTTTATGTGAATAAACTAAAAGCATAAACTTGAGCAAATTCCAATGTTAAAAATTACAAATCACAAAAGTACATAACTTCATCAATATGAAACATTGGGATTTGGATTTTGTGTTTTGAGATTTAACCTACAATAGGTTTTCATCGGCAAAGCTAAAATATGCTTTTTCTGTGATGATTAAATGATCCAACACTTTTATATCTAAACTTTCTCCAGCTATTTTTAATTTTTGGGTAAGTTGTTTATCCGAATTGCTAGGTGTTAATGTTCCTGAAGGATGGTTATGAGTTAAAATAATTCCTGTTGCACCAACTTCTAAGGCGTTTTTTAAAGCTAATCGAACATCCACTAAAGTCCCTGTAATACCACCTTTACTGAGTTGGTTTTTTTGGATAACCTTATTCGAGTTATTAACATAAATTATCCAAAATTCTTCATGAGGTAGTTCGCCAATTATAGGTTGCATCAATTCAAAAACCGAAACACTAGAATCAATCTTCTTTTTCTCCAATGCTTCCTCTCCTCTACGTCTTCGCCCTAATTCTAAAGCTGCTATAATACTGATAGCTTTAGCTTCACCAATACCTTTAAACCCCTTAAGTTGTTTAATAGATAACTTCCCGAGTTCGCTTAAATTATTATCTACACTTGCTAAAACACGTTTACTTAAAGCTACTGCACTTTCTTCCCGATTGCCAGAACCAATTAAAATGGCCACTAACTCTGAATCACTTAATGCTGCTTTACTCTTATAAAGTAATTTTTCTCTTGGCTGATCGTCTTGCGACCAATGTTTTATTGAAAAGGATGTTGATTTTTCTGACATGCGATAAATCTACTTATTTTTTTTGTTTTTATATTTATAAAAAAACTTAAAAAATAAAAAGTAGATCCCTCTTTGACAATTTTTTTTATATAACCTCTCTCAAAGGAAATATAATTATTGTAAATTTCACAAGCAAAAATAGTATTCAGTATTCAGTATTTGGTATTTGGTATTTGGTATTTGGTATTTGGATAAAATGAATTAGATCTATTTTAATAAATTTTTAAAAATCAATTTTAATATTAAGAACATGAAACATACATGCCAATAATTTTGTCACCCAAGGCAATGATTATATGGATGTTCCATGTGACCGTTAAAAAGCAATAAATATAAACACATGAAACGAGCATG
>JAGLKH010000066.1 GCA_023141985.1 Flavobacteriaceae bacterium
GAAGACTGCAAACTAAAATTCTCTCGCAAAGTCGCTAAGACGCAGAGTCATTTGGGCATTAAAAACTGATTTTTATATAACTTTCTAACTATAATCTTTATTTCATCTGTAAACTGTAAACTGCTAACTGAATACTGAATACTGAATACTGAATACTAGTTATACTGTGTTTTAAAAATATCTATTAAGAAATCTGGCGGAACAATCTTATTAGGAAAACTTTCCATTAAATCTAGAACGCGATTAATAGCTTCATGACCTAACCCCATTCTAAGACCAAAATTATGAAGACGTATTAGATCTTTATCTCCAATAACTCTATCAAGGTTCATTAATAAAATTAGTCGATGAAACTGAACAATACGTTCACTATGAGATTTTAAATTTATGTGAGTAACAGGATTATCTAATAAATAGTCGTAATCTTCTCTGGTTATCTCTAATTGCTTTGCAACGCCTAATAAAAATTTATGCTCAATCTCTCTTAAGTTATTATCTATTCTTGCAAAGGCTATCATTTCGGATAGTAAACTTAATTTTTCTACTCTATTTATCATTACTAAGGGAGGATTAATTATTACACTATAAAATTAAATATTATCAACTTTTTATAATCGTTGATATAATGTAACTTATCGAAAAATTAAAGTTATTTCATCGAAGTTTTCTTACTTTAATACATATATTTGATTTAAAATATTGATTTACAGTGTTTTAACTTATTTACTATAAAACAACAGTTTTATGTTTTTTTAAAAATATTTTATCTTCTTGCATATGAAAAAATTTGCATTCACCTTTTTAGCATTATTCTTTTTTATTATAAAGGTTAAATCTCAATCTACGGCTTCAAAACAAGTAACCACTTTTACTATTGAAGCTCCACAATTAAAAACACAAAAAAAAATATGGGTGTATTTACCTAAATCTTATAAAGCATCAAAAAAATCTTATCCAGTAATATACATGCATGATGCTCAAAACCTATTTGATAAAGAAACGTCCTATGTAGGTGAATGGAAAGTAGATGAATATTTAGATACAATTTCTAATATCGAAGTTATAGTAGTTGGCATTGAACACGGCAATGAAAAACGTGTGGATGAACTTACACCATACAAAAACGAAAAATATGGTGGTGGACAAGGAGACCTTTATTTAACTTTTATAAAAAACACGCTTAAACCTTATATAGATATTACTTATAGAACTTTTAAAGATACAAAAAACACAACAATTTTTGGATCGTCGTTAGGTGGCTTAATCTCATTTTACGCTGCAATTAAATACCCTCAAACTTTTGGAAATGCCGGTGTGTTTTCACCTTCATTTTGGTTCAATTCTGAAATCTATGATTTTACTTCCAAAATAGAAATAAGTTCAACAACAAAATTCTTTTTCCTTATGGGTACCGAAGAAGGAGAAACAGCAATATCTAATCAAAATAAAATGATAGATCTTTTAAAAGAAAAAGGTGTTACTGAAGAACATATAATTAATAAAGTTATAGACGGAGGCAAACATAATGAAGGCTTTTGGAGTCAGTATTTTCCTGAAGCTCATCAATGGTTAATTCAAGAATAATCTAAAATAAAAAACTCCTAAAATATTTCAGGAGTTTTAAGACTAATTCAAAAAATCGAAGATTACTATTCCCCAGGTGTTATTCTTACTGGTACGATAAATGTTTTTGTATGAGAATTAACTGGAACTGTTAACTCATTATAATTCAATCTACTTTTAATAAAGTTCTCAACATAATTCTTATCGGTTTCTACTGACAATACTACCAATTCATTGTTTTTGTTTAATGTTATCATTACACTAGCGGTGATATCTTCATCTACTAAAAAACCAGGGTTTTTTAATAATTTTCCAATTTCTTCAGTTATTACAACTGATTCGGCTCTTTTCTCTTCAGCATTAGTACTTGCTACAAGTACACTGCTAAATGTTAATGCTACGATTAATAGCAAAGTTTTGATTGTTCTCATAATTGTTTGTTTTAAATGATTGATATCTTATAGACTGTATATATGTAACAAATGTTACACCAAGACTTATTAATTAACTATTGTTTAACGCTAATTAGCAGTTAATTAACATTACTAAAAGAATTACATAAAAAAAGAGCAATGTTTAACACACTGCTCTTTTACTATTTTATTTAAATTTATATTAACCTAAAACTTCTTGTACTTTATCTGCTGCTTCTTGAAATTCTACTACACTTTGAACATCTAATCCGGAACCATCAATTAATTCTTTAGCCAGATCTGCATTAGTACCTTGTAAACGCACAATAATTGGAACCTTTATAGCATCTCCCATATTTTTATAAGCATCAACAATACCTTGGGCTACCCGGTCGCATCTAACAATACCTCCAAAAATATTGATGAGTATTGCTTTTACATTAGGGTCTTTTAGTATAATTCTAAAACCGGCTTCCACACGTGCTGCATCTGCAGTTCCACCGACATCAAGAAAATTTGCAGGTTCTCCTCCTGATTGCTTAATGAGATCCATCGTTGACATCGCCAAACCTGCTCCATTAACCATACAACCTACATTACCATCTAAATCAACATAGTTAAGACCTACTGCCTTCGCTTCAACTTCAATTGGATTTTCTTCTCGTAAATCACGTAGGTTAATGTAATCCTTATGTCTGTAAAGTGCGTTATCATCTATAGTAACTTTAGCATCAACAGCCATTATTTTATTATCGCTTGTTTTTAAAACCGGATTAATTTCAAATAAAGATGCATCCGATTTTATATAGGCTGTATATAAAGCAGTAACAAATCTTATCATCTCTTTAAAAGCCAGTCCGGATAAACCTAAATTAAAAGCAATACGGCGTGCTTGAAAGGGCAATAATCCTGTAGCAGGATCTATTTCTTCAGTAAATATCAAGTGAGGTGTTTCTTCGGCAACAGTTTCAATATTCATTCCACCTTCAGTAGAGTACATGATCATATTACGTCCGATACCACGATTTAAAAGTACAGACATATAATACTCTTCCGTTTCACTTTCACCAGGATAATACACATCTTCTGCAACTAAAACCTGATGTACCTTTTTGCCCTCAGAAGAAGTTTGTGGAGTTATCAAATTCATTCCGATAATTTGTCCGGCAATGTCTTCAACTTCTTTCAGGCTTTTAGCAAGCTTAACGCCTCCACCTTTACCACGTCCACCAGCATGAACCTGAGCTTTAATAACATGCCAACCTGTACCTGTTTCGACAGTTAATTGCTTAGCAGCAGCTACTGCTTCTTCAGCATTTTGAGCAACGATACCTCGCTGTATCCGTACCCCAAAACTGTTTAATATGTCTTTTCCCTGATATTCGTGTAAATTCATTTTTATGAAATTATTTTTGCTCTGCAAATGTAAACATCCTTAAACTTTTAACCAATATTTTTTAATTCATAAATTTATCCATAACCACAAAAATTTAAACGGAATAAATCAATTTACTTTATAAAAACTTTATAGTTTTACAAAAAAAATTATTTGAATAAAAAATAATCCTAATTATACATCACAATTAACTTTTAAGGTTATGAAAAATGAAACTTTACTTAAGATCACTAAAGAATTTGGAAATCCGGTTTATGTGTACGACTCTAATAAAATAGAAGCGCAATATAACCGTCTAACTTCAGCTTTTAATAAGGTAAAGCAATTAAAAATCAATTATGCTGTTAAAGCATTGTCCAATATTTCTGTCTTAAAATTTATGAAAAAATTAGGCGCTGGTTTAGATACAGTTTCTATTCAAGAAGTAAAATTAGGATTGGCTGCCGATTTTAATCCTCAAAATATTATTTATACACCAAATGGAGTTTCTATTGAAGAAATTGAAGCCGTTGCAAAATTTGGTGTTCAAATTAATATAGATAACTTATCGATTTTAGAACAATTTGGAACAAAGCATCCAAACATTCCTGTTTGTGTTCGTATTAATCCACATGTTATGGCAGGTGGTAATACAAATATTTCGGTTGGGCATATTGATTCTAAATTTGGAATTTCAATTCATCAAATTCCACATATTCTACGCATTGTGGAAAATACAGGAATGCATATTAACGGAATACACATGCACACTGGTAGTGATATATTAGATATTGATGTATTCTTGTACGCCAGCGAAATTCTTTTTGATACTGCAAAAAACTTTAAAAATCTTGATTTTATTGATTTTGGATCTGGCTTTAAAGTTCCTTATAAAGCTGGTGATATTGAAACTGACATTGAAGAATTTGGCAGAAAACTTACTGCTCGTTTTAAAACTTTTTGCAAAAATTATGGACGAGAAATAACTTTAAGTTTCGAACCAGGTAAATTTTTAGTTAGTGAAGCTGGTTATTTCTTAACTAAAGTAAATGCAATAAAACAAACTACCTCAACTGTTTTTGCGCAAATAGATTCTGGTTTTAATCACTTCATTCGGCCAATGCTGTATGGAGCGCAGCATGAGATCATAAACATTTCGAATCCTAAAGGAAAACAACGTTTTTATTCTGTTGTCGGTTATATATGCGAAACTGATACTTTCGCAAACAACAGACGTATTACCGAAATTAACGAAGGCGATATCTTAGCTTTTAAAAATGCTGGAGCATACTGCTTTACTATGGCAAGCAATTACAATTCGCGTTACCGTCCTGCAGAAGTACTATGGTATAATGATAAAGCCCACTTAATTAGAAAACGAGAAACCTTCGACGATTTATTAAACAATCAAATTGAAATAGTACTATAATAGAAAACTACTAGTATGTAATATTTGTAAAGCGTTTCTTAATTTGGAACGCTTTTTTTGTAACTTTAAACCATATAAAGCCTTAATATCTTTTTCTTAACTAAACTTTTAAAACACTAAAAATATATACTACATGAAACCCTTTGTATTAATTTTTGCATTTACCCTTTTAATAGGATGCAATAACGTTGGCCAAAAAAAAGTTGAGGACACAAAAAAAGAAGATACTAAAGCTACAGTAACTCAAAAAACTCAAAGACCTATTGCATTTGAAAATGGTAAATTTTTTGAAGTCGATGGCAAAAAAATGCTCTATGGTGGTAAGGATAGTTTGCAACACTTTAACATAACAGATTACGACCTAAAAGACGAACAGTTTCATTATGGTATTGGTAGAGAACGTTTCCCTGCTTTATTAGAACCAGAGTTTATTACAGTAAAGGAAGCCGATTCTATTTGGGCAGATAGTACACGGTTTATTTTGGCTTATTCCGGTAATGATGTAAAGGCCTATTCCGTTAAAGACCTTACAAGACATGAGGTTGTAAACGACGTTTTAAACGGTGAACCTATTATGGCTGTGTATTGTATTCTTGCAGATTTAGGGGCTATTTACGATAGACAATATGGAGATAAAGAACTCACCTTTGCTTTAAGTGGTTACACGTATTATGATGAAGAGGTTTGGGAAGGTATTGATGGATTTGTGTTATGGGATAGAGAAACCGAAAGCTTATGGTGGCCTCTTATTGGTAAAGCCGTTTCCGGGTCTTTAAAAGGTGTAAAGCTTTTAGAAAAAGACAAAGCCAATTGGGAAGAGACCACTTGGAAAGCCATAAAAGAAAACTATCCAAACGCACAAGTGCTACAGTCCGGGCAGGATTACGAACGACCAAAAACATGGAAAGCCTTAGATGATGTTTCAAGTATAGTAGAAGATTATACTTTAAAAGAAGATTAAATTTCGCCTCAAAACTAAACCAAAATGTCAATTCGGGTGTTCTGCAAGAAAGTATCGAGAACTAATTTTATGCAAAAATTTCTTGATACAATTTCATAGAATAGAAATCGCTTGAACTAACAAACAATAAGGCTATGATCAATTTTTTCTTAAAATGCACAAAAAACGCTATGACGAAAACATGTATTTTTTTCAAACAATAAAATAGAAATATTACTTAAAATAACCACTATGAAGCATTTATTTAAAACTTTAATTTTCTTACTCAGTTTTGCCCCATTAAGCTATAGTCAAGTGCAATCCAACTTACAACTTATTGATATTTTTAATATGGAATTTGTTTCTGACCCACAGATTTCTCCAGACGGAACAAAAATTATCTATGTTAGAAATTTTAAAGACGTTATGACAGATAAAAATCTCTCAAATCTTTGGATGGTAAATTTTGATGGATCCAACAACCGTCCACTAACTACCGGAAATCAAAACGATTTTTATCCAAGATGGTCACATGATGGTAAAAAAATAATTTTTAAATCGAATATGTCAGATGAGAATATGAAATTGTACATGATGTGGTTAGACACTAAAGAAACTGTGCCTTTAACTAATACTCCACAAGCACCTGGACAAATAAGTTGGTCACATAATGATAAATACTTAGCCTTCAATATGTTTGTCCCTAAAAGTAAGGTTTCAATTGTAAAAATGCCGACAAAACCTGAAGGTGCAAAATGGAATACACCACCAACTTACATAGATGAAATGAATTATCGAGGTGATGGCCAAGGGTATTTAAAAAGCGGTAATATGCAACTTTTTACTCTTTCTACTGATGGTGGCTCACCCAGGCAAATCACATTTACAGATTTTGATCATGGAGTTCCAATGTGGTTCAAAAATGATAACCAGCTATATTTTAGTGCCAATTTTCATAAAGACGAGGATCTCGAACCTGTAGACAGCGAAATATATCAAATAGAAATCAGTGATGGTGCAATTAAAGCATTAACCAAAAGATATGGTCCGGATTCTAATCCGGTATTATCGCCAGATGGGTCTAAAATTGCGTATACAGGTTTTGATGATAGACACCAAGGCTATCAAATTACATATCTGTATGTAATGAATGTGGATGGTTCAAACTCTAAACTTATTTCTAAAGATTTTGATAGAGATATACAAAATGTAAATTGGAGCAGTAATGGTAAAGGTCTTTATTTTCAATATGATGACAAAGGGGATACTAAAATAGGTTATATTACTTTAGATGGAAAAGTGACAACTATAGCTGATAATCTTGGCGGACTCTCTTTAGGAAGGCCATACAATGCAGCAGCATATACTATGTCTAATAATGGCAAATTTGCATATACCCTTGGAGGAACAAATCATCCTTCAGATTTAGGAGTTAGTGATAATAATGGCAACCGAAGAATAACAGCCTTAAACGACGATTTATTTTCGTTTAGAAATATAGGGAACGTTGAAGAACTATGGTGGAAATCATCATACGACCAAAGAGATATACAAGGTTGGCTAGTTACACCTCCAAACTTTGATTCCAATAAAAAGTATCCATTTATTTTAGAGATTCATGGTGGTCCTTTTGCAAGTTATGGATCAGTGTATTCAGCAGAAATACAAGCGTTTGCAGCTGCCGGGTATGTGGTTTTATATGCAAACCCAAGAGGAAGTACAAGTTATGGCGAAGAGTTTGGTAATTTAATACATCACGACTACCCCAATCATGATTACGATGATTTAATGTCTGGTGTAGATGCAGTAATTAAAAAAGGTTTTGTAGACGATAAAAACCTCTTTGTTACTGGTGGTAGTGGTGGTGGAGTTTTAACAGCCTGGATAGTTGGAAAAACAGATCGATTTAAAGCTGCAGTTGTAGCAAAACCTGTAATAAATTGGTACAGTTTTGTGCTTTATGCAGATGGTACTCCTTTCTTTTACAAATACTGGTTTGCAAACAAACCTTGGGAAGATCCAACTAATTACTTAAAACGTTCTCCATTATCTTATGTTGCTAATGTTACAACACCAACTATGTTATTAACTGGTGAAGAAGATTATAGAACACCCATTGCCGAATCTGAGCAATTTTATGCAGCATTAAAACTTGAAAACGTTGAAACAGCCATGGTAAGAATACCAGGAGCATCTCATGGTATTGCAAACAGGCCAAGTAATTTAATAGCCAAAATAGCTAGTATACTATCATGGTTTGATAAGTATAAAAACTAATGATTAAATCTATTCTGTTAAACTCTTTTTAAAATAAGCATTATCTTTAATTTATATTCTAAATTTATACCTATAAAGTCTATATCATGAATAAAGTTTATATCATGAATCCCTCAAAACTAATATACGCTTTTACG
>JAGLKH010000067.1 GCA_023141985.1 Flavobacteriaceae bacterium
GAAGTACAATTAACAAATAATAATTTCGATAATAGATATGCCAGCTATAATAAGGAAGGTGAAATAATCATATTCGAATCTAACAGAGATGGCCATTGGCAAATATATAGCATGGACATTAATGGAAATAATCAAAGAAGAGTATTCACAAGTACAGCTAATGATAGAAGGCCAACATGGCATCCATATAAAAATATTATTTTATTTGAATCGGATAGAAGTGGTAATAGTGAAATATACTCATACCATTTATCGACAAGAATAATGTCAAGAGTTCCTATACCACTTAAAGGCAATAAATCATTTGCTCAATTTGCACCAAATGGCACAGAACTTATATTTAATTATAAGGTAAACGATAATAATTTCAATATTTATATTATATCTGCCAAAGGCAAAAGGCTTAAAACAGCTATTAAAAATGGACATAAAAATTTGTATCCTCGTTATTCGCCAAGAGGAGATGCGATTGTTTACTTTTCAAGAAAACATACAAAAGATAAAGATGATGAAATATATGCTTATAATATAATCTCCAAAAAGGAAGCAAGACTAACGTATTGGCCAACACATAATTTCTGCCCAACCTGGTCACATAATGGCAACCGGATTGTTTATGTAACTTCTATGGAAGACAATGAACCAGAAATTTATATTATGGGAAAAGATGGTAAAGCTAAGCAAAGAATAACTTTTAATGATGCTGTAGATACTTTACCAACCTGGTCACCAAAAGATATTAATTTGCTTATTACCGGATATAGAAACGGCAGCTATCAAATTTGTAAAATACTTTTAAAAGAGCCGTTAGGTATCTCTCGAAAAGCATCTGAAAAAGATTAAAAACAAGTAACAATGAATGGATTAAATATAGTTATGGTTATTGCCATCATTCTTTTTGCAAGATTAGGAGTAAGACTTGTTGTGAACTATAAAAAATATATAAATGAAGATGAAAGTGATGAAATAGAAGATGATACTAATAATAAAAGTAACATTGAAGAAAATTAAATAAGAGTTATATCTAAAGTTTTTAAGAAAAATAATTTTAAAACATTTATAAACACTAACTTTGTGCTTTATTAAATTATATATTTTATACAGTGAAAAACGGTACAGTAAAATTTTTTAATGGAACTAAAGGATTTGGTTTCATTATTGATGACGAAACAAAAGAAGAATTCTTTGTGCATGTCTCTGGATTAATTGACGAAATTAATGAAGGCGATGCAGTTGAATTTGATTTAAAAGAAGGTAAAAAAGGAATGAATGCAGCTAACGTAAGAGTTATCTAATTTATCCTTATTTTTATTATGGTAAAGCCTGTCAATAATTGACAGGCTTTTTTTATTTCTGATTTTTGCAATCTTATTATTAATTAACCTTTTGAAATTTAAAATACTCAAAAGCGATATCTAAGGAATCAAAACTATTTTTCCTTTTACTTCTTTATTAATCATAGTATACATCGCTTCAACAACTTTTTCAAAAGGATATTCTCCGTAAATTCTGGCTTTTAGTTTTCCTTGAGCAAACCATTTTACAATGCACATAAAATTTTTAGTGTTTTGCTGAGGTTCATTTTTAAAAAAAGCACCCCAAAACACACCTACTATTTGACAGCCTTTTAGCAACACTAAATTTAATGGAATTTTGGGTATGTCACCTGCAGCAAAACCAACGACTAAATATCTTCCTTTCCAAGCAATTGATCGAAGGGCCAGCTCAGAAAATTTATCTCCAACAGGATCATAAATTACATTAGCACCATTACCGTTAGTAAGTTCTTTAACCCTACTTTTAAGATCTTCGGTAGTATAGTTAATGGTAAAATCAGCACCATTATCTTTACAAAATTTCAATTTTTCATCTGTTGAAGCTGCTGCAATTACTGTTGCTCCAATTGCTTTAGCAATTTGAATTGCTGCCGTACCTACTCCACCTGCTGCCCCTAAAACCAATACTATTTCTCCGCTTTGTAAATTTGCACGATTAACCAAAGCATGATAAGAGGCCCCGTAAGTTAACATTGAAGAAGCTGCAGTTGTAAAATCCATTGTAGGAGGCATCTTAAAAACATCTTTTGCTTTAGCTTTTACTTCTTGAGCAAAACCACCAAAAACACTTCCATACATAACATTATCTCCAACATTAAGATGTGTAACGTCTTCTCCAATAGCTTTAACAACTCCTGAAATTTCTCCTCCCGGAGAAAAAGGAAATTCCGGTTTAAATTG
>JAGLKH010000068.1 GCA_023141985.1 Flavobacteriaceae bacterium
TGTATGGCTTGTGTAGAAGCCTGTCCGGTTGGTATTGAGCACCTTACCAGTATTGTTAATCTTAGAAGAACATTGGTGGATGATGGTGATATGGAAGATATGCTGATGGATACTTTGGCGAATATAGGCGATTATGGAAATTCGTTTGGTCAATCAGAACGAATGCGTGCAAAATGGACAAAAGATCTTGATTTTACAATTAAGGATGTACGTAAAGAAGAAGCTGAATTTCTATGGTTTGTAGGTGATTATGCATCATATGATGCCAGAATACAAGATTTAACCAGAAAAGCAGCATCAATTTTCGATAAAATGGGAGTTGATTTTGGAATTTTATATGATGGTGAACGTAATTCCGGGAATGATGTAAGAAGAGTAGGAGAAGAGGGGCTTTATGAAATGCTTGCTGAAGATAATATTGCAGCATTTGAGGATGCAAGTTTTAAAGAAATATTCACTACCGATCCACATAGTTATAATACTATTAAGAATGAATATCCCGAGTTTGGAGGCAATTATCCTATTTATCATTATACCGGTTTATTGCTGAAATTACACAAAGAGGGTAAACTTAAATTCAATAAGAAACTTGATTATAAAATAACCTATCACGACCCTTGCTACTTGGCAAGATATAATGGTGAGGTTGATGCTCCAAGACAATTGCTGGAAGCTATGGGTGTTACATTGGTTGATATGCCTAGATGTAAAGAAAATTCATTCTGTTGTGGTGCAGGTGGTGGCCGAATCTGGATGGATGATTCTAAAATGGATAAACGTCCAAGTGAAATAAGAATTGAAGAGGCGTTGAATATTGGTGGAGGTGTTGATCATTTTATTGTTGCCTGTCCTAAAGATTATGCGATGTTTACCGATGCGGTAAAGACCAGTGGTAATGAAGGCAACATGCAGGTGAAAGATATTATTGAATTGGTTGAGGAAGCCATGGGATAATTAAAGTGAGTTCAACATAAAAAAATCTGATTATTAAGTATTTGCGCATTTTGTAATGAAACAAGATGTCATTGTATTTATAACGAACTCACGTTAATATAATACAGGGAATGTAGATTGATAGTTAAAAACAGGGTAATACCTTAAGAATCAATCTACTTTTTAATCAATCAATTTACCCTCTTTATAAGTTGCTTTTAACTTCAATTCTCCTTTTTCATTATAGCTTTCATAAGCCCCATCTTTTTTGCCGTCTTTATAGGTTGTTTTGCTTTTTAATTGACCACTTTCAAAGTACAGCTTAGTAATTCCAAGCAATTTATTGTTTTCAAAGGAGGCTTTAGACATTAGCCGGCCGTTTTCATAATACTTTTCAACTTGACCATCTAAATTATCGTCTATATAATTCCCTTTAGACTTTAATTGACCGTTTTCATAGTACTTTTCAGTAGGGCCATTTAATTTATCGTCTTTATAGGTTTCTATAGATTGTAATATGCCTTTTTCAGAATACTTTTCAGTAGATCCATTCATTTTATCTTCTTCAAAGGTTGTTCTCACCTTTAATTTACCGTTTTCATAATATTGTTGAGAAGGACCATATAATTTACCGTCTTTAAAAGTTGTCTTAAACTCTAATTGCCCATTTTCAAAATACTGCTCAGAAGGGCCATTTTTTTTACCCTCTTTTAAAGTTGTTCTAACCATTAATTGACCGTTTTCATAATACGATTCATAAGAGCCATCTATTTCATCATCTTTTAAGGTTGTTTTAACCATTAATTGACCACTATCATAATATTGTTCAAAGGGGCCATCTTTTTTATCGTCTTCTAAGGTTGCTCCATTCATATTTTATTAAATATAATTAATTGAAATAATTCAACTTTTTCTAGCTCCATCAAAAATAATTAAAAAAGAACCCCTTTGTATTCTATTAATTAACTTTTTGGGTTTCGGATAAAATTTCTTTTCTTTCTCTCAATTAAATTATTGGAGAAAGAAAATTTGAACACATTATCCTTTACTACATTTTTAGGGTTAATACATGGATTTGATAGGGTTGAAGAGATCTTTTTTTAAGTTTAAAAAAATCAATTTCAATACTTTAAATGACTGTCAATAATAGTTTTATGGATTAGAATAATTTACATTTGCTTCTTTTAATAATTGTATTACTTCCTCATCATTAACTTGCTTAAAGTCATTATAGAATTGACCTACTGCTTGAAAATTTTTTGGGGTGAGCAAACAAATAGTATCATTAACGGAGGGTAACTCTTTTATTTTTTTTAATGCCGAAGGAGGCGCTACCGGTAATGCAACAATAATTTGTGAAGGCTGTTCTTGTTGAATAAGTTTAATACTGGATATTAATGTATTTCCTGTGGCAACACCATCATCAACTATAATAACTACTTTATCATTAAGTTTTAAAGGTTCTTTATTATCATAATACCAATTATGACGTTGTTTTAGTAAATCTCTAATGCGTTCGGTTTCTTTTTCTATATATTCGGCAGAAATCCCATTTGCTGCTTCACTTAAAGCAATGCTTTCTGATGTTACCGCACCAATAGCAAATTCTTTATGAAAAGGATGCCCTATTTTTTTAGATAGTACTATTTCTAAGGGTAAATTTAATTTCTTAGCAATAACATATCCCAAAGGAACACCTCCTCTTGGAATTGCTACAATTACAGCATCTTTATTATTACTGTAATCTATTAATTTCACAGCAAGTAAATTACCCGCTTCTTCCCTTGTTGTAAACATTACAATACGTTTTTCTATCTATTTTAAGTATTTTTCAAACCAAGCACCCGATTGATTCGCAACCATTTCCAGTTTTCCCGGTTCTCCAAATAAGTGCGTGGCTCCTTCAATAATTTGTAGTTCACAAATGCCACTTATTTCAGACTGTGCTTTTTTATTTAATTCGATAACTATACCATCATTACCTCCGACCAATAAAAGGGTAGGTGTTTTAATTTTTTTTAAAAATTTCATTGCAAGATCTGGGCGGCCTCCTCTTGAAACTATAGCTTTTATGTTTTTACCCATTAGAGAAGCTGCACTTAAAGCAGAAGCTGCACCTGTACTGGCACCAAAGTATCCCATAGGTAAGTGTTTTGTTTCATCATATTTAAGCATCCATTGGGTCACTTTTAATAGTCGTTCTGTAAGGAGTTCAATATTAAATCGGGTCTCATAAACTAAATCTTCACGTTCAGTTAGCAAATCAAAAAGCAAACTGGAAAACCCTTGTTCGACTAATAAGTCAGCAACATAATTATTCCTTGTACTTAACCTGCTGCTACCACTACCATGTGAAAATAATATAATTCCTTTGCTATTATCAGCCAGTCTTAAATTTCCTTTTAGACGAATAGAATCTATTTGAATTTCTATTTCTTTATAAGTCTTAGTCGTATTCATAATGAAGATTTTAAAATTAAAGTAAACCTGTTTTTTATACTGTTTTATTTTTATCCGGTATTCTTAATTTAAAGTTCTTAAAACTTTATATTATCCCATAGATTTAAGCTCTTCAGGAAGTTTA
>JAGLKH010000069.1 GCA_023141985.1 Flavobacteriaceae bacterium
AAAACATTCCAAGCTGAAGATGAAATTGCTGGTATTACATCTGCGATTGGTGCTTCATTTGGTGGAAGTTTAGCGATAACAACTACTTCTGGTCCTGGATTAGCACTTAAAACTGAAGCAACTGGTTTAGCTTTAATGTTGGAACTTCCACTTGTAATTGTTAATGTTCAGCGCGGTGGCCCATCAACTGGCTTACCAACAAAAACTGAGCAATCAGATTTATTACAAGCTTTATATGGAAGAAATGGTGAGAGTCCTGTAATTGTAATAGCTGCAAGTACTCCGGCGAATTGTTTTGATTATGCCTATGAAGCTGCAAAGCTCACTTTAGAACATATGACACCTGTAATTTTGTTAACAGATGGATACATAGCAAATGGTTCGGCTCCTTGGAAAATTAAATCGGTTGTTGATATGCCCGAAATAAAGAATAACATTGTTAAAGAAGCTAATGAAAATTGGCACCCTTATAATAGAGATGAAGATACACTGGCTCGAAATTGGGCAATTCCCGGAACGGCCGGATTAGAGCACAGAGTTGGGGGCTTAGAAAAGGATCGTGTATCAGGTAATGTTTCCTATGTGCCGGAAAACCACGAATATATGACCAAGATTAGAGCAGAAAAAATTAAGCGTGTACAAAATTATATTCCTGAAATTAAAACAGAATTTGCAGATACAGGAGATTTACTGGTAGTAGGTTGGGGAGGAACATACGGTACTTTACATTCGGTAGTGAAACAATTAAACGAAGAAGGTTATGAAAACATAGGATTAGCACACTTTAATTATATTAACCCTTTGCCAAAAAATACAGAAGAAGTTTTAAAAAGATTCAAAAAAATTATTGTTTGCGAATTAAATAGTGGTCAGTTTGCTAAAGTTTTGAAAATGAACATTAACGGATTTGATTTTTTACAGTATAATAAGATACAAGGGCTGCCATTTGGTAATAGTGAATTATCAGAGAAATTTAAACAATTAGTAAAATAATATGGAAACAACAACTGTTAAAAAATATACTTTTAAGGATTTTTCAAGCGATCAAGAAGTAAGATGGTGTCCTGGATGTGATGACTATGTTATTTTACGTGCGATGCAAAAGGCTCTTCCGGAAAT
Organism: Flavobacteriaceae bacterium; assembly: GCA_023141985.1. Taxonomy (GTDB): domain Bacteria; phylum Bacteroidota; class Bacteroidia; order Flavobacteriales; family Flavobacteriaceae; genus PRS1. The sequence continues at coordinate 1,120 of JAGLKH010000069.1, forward strand.
GGGAGTTAATAAAGAAGATGTCGTATTTATCTCAGGTATTGGTTGCTCATCGCGTTTCCCTTATTATATGGATACTTATGGGATGCATAGTATTCATGGTAGAGCTCCGGGAATTGCATCGGGAGTTAAATTGGCTAATCCAAACTTAAGTGTGTGGATTATTACTGGAGATGGAGATGCTATGGCTATTGGAGGAAATCACTTTATCCATCTGTTACGTAGAAATTTAGATTTAAATATAATATTGTTTAATAACGAGATTTACGGTTTAACAAAAGGACAATTTTCACCTACATCATTGGTAGGTCAAAAAACTAAATCATCTCCTTACGGAAACACACAACCTCCTTTTTCACCAGGTGAATTAGCTATAGGTGCTCATGCTCGTTTCTTTGCAAGAATTGGAGGGAATACCCCAAAAGAAATGACTCAACTATTTATAGAAGCTGAAAAATTTAAAGGGACATCATTAATTGAAGTATTACAAAATTGTCCAATATTTAATGATGGCTGTTATGCTAATGTTACTGACAAAGCGGTACGAGAAGATAAACAATTGCATGTTGAACATGGTATGCCAATGATATTTGGAAAAGAGCGCGATAAAGGTTTAGTATTAAATGGCTTAAAATTAGAAGTTGTAACCATTGGTGAAAATAATATCACTCAAGAAGATCTTTTAGTACATAATGCTAAAGAACAAGATCCGACATTACATCAAATGTTAGTTAGATCTGAATACCCATTAGTAACAGGGATTATAAGAGGTTTTGAAGATGTTACTTTGGAAGAAAGAGAAGCCTCTCTAACAGCAGAAGTAAAAGCAAATTCGAATTTTTCTAAAACAGACGATTTATTTTTCTCCGGAGAAACGTATAAAGTTGAATAAAATAACAAACTTATAAAATGGGATCTGAAGCCATCATTGTATTTTTAATAGCAGGCATTGTTATGGTTGCTGGCGCAAATTTTTTATCGAATTTAATTTCACATAAATCCGATAATCCTCAAAAAAGAGAACCTTACGAAAGTGGAATGGTAACAAAAGGACCTACTTGGGTACAATTTAAAGTAGGGTATTATCTATTCGCGATTTTATTCTTAATTTTTGATGTAGAAGTTGCGTTTTTAGTGCCTTGGGCTGTAGCTTTTAAAAGTATTGGAGCGGTAGCATTTTTTGAAATACTCATCTTTCTTATTATTTTAGGATTAGGATTATTGTACGCTTGGAAAAAAGGAGCATTAAAATGGGAATAGAAAAAGCAAACAAAGTCCCTGAAGATTTTCCGGGAAAAGTAATTCCTGCAGGAAATGGAGCTAATATAGTAGTTACTTCACTAGATAAAGTAATAAATTGGGGGCGATCTAATTCACTTTGGTCCCTTTATTTTGGTACCAGCTGTTGCGCTATCGAAATGATGCAAACAGGAGCATCTCGTCATGATTATTCAAGATTTGGTTTTGAAGTTGCCCGGCCTTCACCAAGACAAGCCGATTTAATTATTATAGCTGGGACCATTGTAAATAAGATGGCTCCGGTTTTAAGACGTTTATACGATCAAATGGCAGAACCCAAATATGTTATTGCTATGGGAGCATGTGCAATTTCAGGAGGACCGTTTTTTTATAATACTTACTCTGTTGTAAAAGGTGCAGATCATGTTATTCCCGTTGATGTTTATGTACCGGGTTGTCCACCTCGTCCTGAAGCTCTATTAGAAGGGATGCTTATGCTTCAAGATAAAATAAGAACAGAAAACATGAAGCATAAGAAAAATCCTATTGATGGTTTTGATGAAGGATTATAAAAACTAATATTATGACAAACGAAGCATTACAGAATTTAATTGGCAGTTGGTTTCCCAACCCTGAAGCCGGCAAAGTTTCTGAAGTTGAAGTTGTAAAGGTATCTGAAACCGAAGACGACTCAGAAGAAAAACCAAAAGCTCAAGAACCGGTTAATCCTAGCCTTTTAGAGTTTACTAAAGAAGAATCCCAGTTTTTAAATATCATTGTTAAGCCAGGGCAACTACATTCTCTTATGAGCCAATTAAAAAGTAATGAACAAACCCATTTCGATTATTTATTTTGCTTAAGTGGTGTAGATTGGGGTGAAGAATTAGGAGTGGTGTATCATTTGGAATCTACAAGTCATAGACATAGTCTTGTTGTAAAAGTAAAAACTAAAGACAGAGAAGATCCAAGGTTTGATTCAGTTTGTGATATTTGGGCTACGGCTGAATTTCACGAACGTGAAGTGCTTGACTTTTTTGGCATTAAATTTAGTAACCATCCTAATTTAAAATACCTCATTTTAACCGAAGATTGGGAAGGGTTTCCACTACGCAAAGATTATGTAGATGAAATTAATATGATTGTTAAATAAACATGGAGACAACTACGATAAACAATAATTTTAAATCGGAAGAATATTTTATAAATATGGGGCCTCAACACCCTGCAACTCATGGTGTTTTACGACTTATATTAACTATCGATGGAGAAATTATTAAAAAAGTTGAGCCAGATTTAGGTTATATCCATCGTTCAATAGAAAAAATGTGTGAACGTGATAGCTATCAGCAAATAGTTCATCTAACAGATAGAATGGATTATTTATCGTCACATATTAATAACGAAGCAGTTTGTCTTACCGTTGAAAATGCTTTAGAGTTAGAAGTTCCCGACCGCGTAAAAGTGATTAGAACTATTATAGGTGAACTTACCCGAATAGCGTCACATTGTTTATGGTGGGGAGTTATGGGAATGGATGTAGGAGCTTTAACCACGTACTTTTATGGTTTTAGAGATCGAGAAATGATTAATGATATTTTTGAAGAAACCTGTGGAGCACGCTTAACGATGAATTATAATGTTCCGGGAGGATTAATGTTTGATATTCATCCAAATTTTGTAAAAAGAACAAAAGATTTTATAACTCATTTTAAAACTAAAATTCCTGAATACGATAGACTATTAACTGGAAATGTCATTTTTCAGAAAAGAATGAAAGGTGTTGGAATTTTAACTAGAGAAGATGCTATATCGTTCGGTGCTTCAGGACCGGTTGGACGTGGTTCGGGGTATTCTTGTGATGTCCGAAAACATCATCCCTATAGTGCTTTAGATAAAGTTACTTTTAACGAAGCTATAAAAACAGGGGGAGATTCGTTAGCACGTTATGAGGTTAGAATTCAAGAACTATGGGAATCATTGTCGATAATAGAACAATTAATAGATAATATTCCAGGGGGTGAACATAGAGTTACAACAAAAGCAGTAATAAAATTACCTAAAGGAGAATTTTATCAAAAAGTTGAAACAGCAAGGGGTGAATTTGGGGTTTATATTATAAGCACAGGAACTAAAAGTCCTTATCGTCTTAAATTTCGCTCACCTGGATTTTCAAATTTATCATTATTAAACCATATTGCAGTTGGAGGTAAAATAGGAGATTTGGTTGCTACAATGGCAACTTTAGATCTTGTAATTCCAGATATTGACAGATAAAATTATTAAAATGAATATATCATTAAGCATCACAAAAAGTATTCACGATTGGCTTTATAACATTATGCCAGAAGGTGCAGCAAGTATTGTAGAAATGGTATTAATAGGATTGGTTTATTTAGCTATTTTTGCCATTGCCGGTTTATTTCTTGTATTACTTGAAAGACGTGTTGCCGCTTGGTTTCAATTACGAATTGGCCCTAATAGAGTTGGTTTTCAAGGACTATTGCAAACTATGGCAGATGCGCTTAAATTGCTTTCAAAAGAGTTAACAGGTACCGTTAAAGCCGATAAATTTTTATACAATTTAGCACCATACTTTGTCATTATTTCTTCATTAATGGCATTGGCAGTTATTCCATTTACAAAAGAGTTTCATGCTTTTGATATTAACATTGGTATTTTCTTTTTAATTGCTGTTTCATCTATTGGTGTTATAGGAATATTACTAGGAGGTTGGGCAAGTAATAATAAGTTTGCATTAATTGGTGCAATGCGTAGTGGTGTACAAACAATAAGTTATGAGTTATCCATTGGGTTATCACTTTTAACAATGATCTTAATTACGGGCTCCTTACAACTTTCAGAAATTGTGGAAGTGCAAAAAAGTGGCTGGCTAATAGTACAAGGTCATGTACCTGCAATAATAGCTTTTATGATTTATATGATAGCAGGAACAGCAGAAACAAATAGAGCACCATTTGATATGGTTGAAGCCGAATCTGAATTAGGAGCAGGTTTTCACACTGAATATTCAGGAATGAAATTTGCCTATTTCTTTTTAGCCGAATTTATTAACATGTTTCTTATTGCAGCTATTGCAACTACAATATTTTTTGGTGGGTGGTTGTCTCCATTCGGTATTACAGAATCTATCCCTTGGCTGGGAGTATTATGGTTTTTAGGAAAAACATTAACACTTGTATTTTTAATGATGTGGTTTAGATGGACGTTCCCACGATTGAGAGTAGATCAATTACTTACATTAGAATGGAAATACTTATTACCAATCAACCTAGTAAATATTGTAATAATGGCAATAATAGTTTGGCTTAACTTAACTATTCAGATTTAATGATTATGAGTTATTTTTCAGAAATATATAACGGTATTAAAACTCTCCTAACAGGTATGAGTGTTACAGGAAAGTACTTTTTAACATCGAGAAAAGGAGCCATTACGCAACAATATCCAGACAATAGAGCGACTTTAAAAATGTTTGATCGTTTTCGTGGAGAAGTTATAATGCCGCATGACGAGAACAACGAACACGCTTGTACAGGATGCCAAAAATGTGAGATAGCTTGTCCTAATGGCACTATTGAGATTATTTGGGATAGAGGTATTGATGAAGTTACCGGTAAAAAGAAAAAGAAGATAGATAAATTTGTTTACCATTTAAGTTTGTGTACCATGTGTGGTTTATGCATTGATGTTTGCCCTACAGATGCAATAAAATGGGGACAAAATTTTGAAAACTCAGTATATGACAGGACACAACTTACAAGAGTTTTAAATAAACCAGAATCTAAAGTGAGAGCTGGAATAGAAGACTAATTTTATGGAGAGATATGTATTTTATATAGTAGCGTTGATTATGATTGTTTTTGCAATTGCTTCAGTAAGTAGCCGTAAAATGCTTCGATCAGTTATCTATTTGTTATTTGTTTTAGTTGGGATCGCAGCTATTTTCTTTTTAATTGATTATAATTTTTTAGCAGCTGTTCAGCTAACAGTATATGCTGGCGGAATTATAGTACTAATGATTTTTTCAGTACTTCTTGTGCATCATATTGAAATGAAACTGGAAGTTGCTAAAGTTTCAAAACGTATATTAACTGCCACTACTTGTGCTATTGGAGTTGGTGTATTTGTTGCCTCAATTTATTCTTATGATTTTAATGTCGTTGAAAAAGCAACAACTACAACCACTGCCCAAATTGGCGCTGGACTATTAAGCTATGAATCAGGAGGATTTATTTTGCCTTTTGAGGTAATTAGTGTGCTTTTATTAGCAGCTATGATTGGTGCTATTATTATAGCTAAAGGGAAAAAGTTAGAAGACGGGAGACAGGAGACAGGAGATTAAATTAGAATGTATATGAAGTTTAAATTTGAAAAACTAATAATCTGGCAAAAAGCAATGGACTTTGGTGAAGACATTGATGTTATGACGGATGATTTTCCAAAAAAAGAAGTTTATAACCTTTCTTCTCAAATTAGAAGAGCGGCAGATTCTATTGCTTTAAATATTTCAGAAGGGTCTATAGGACAATCTAACCCTGAACAAAGAAAATTCATAGGTTACGCTATACGTTCTTTAGCAGAAGTGGTTACTTGTCTCCATAAAGCTAATCGAAGAAAGTATATTTTAGAACGCGAGTTTAATAAATTTTATGAAACATCATTTAATATGATGAATATGATGACAGCATTTAGAAAAAACATTAAATAAAAATGGATAAAGAAATAAACTATAATCTTTCAATTTCGGTCTTCCTTTTTCGGTCTTCCGTCTTAAATCAAACAATATGATAGAAGGAATTAGCATATACGAAATACTAACTCTTACCTCAATATTATTTTTTATTGGTGTTTATGGGTTTATTACAAGAAAAAATTTGATATCCATTTTGATTTCTGTCGAATTGATTTTGAATGCCTCTGTTGTGAATTTTGTTGTTATCAACAAATATTTATATCCAGATGTGTTACAAGGTGTTTACTTTTCACTCTTTATTATTGCTGTGGCTGCTGCCGAAACGGCATTAGCTATTTCAATAATAATAAATCTATATAGACAAATTAGTTCTGTAGAAGTTAAAGATATTGAAACAATGAAGTATTAATGAGTTAGAATTAAAATTATAAATTAAAAAAAAAATTCGATTATTGAAATGGTTTATTTGGTCGGAAGACCGAAGTCAGATGACAGAAGAATTTCTTCCGTCTTCCGTCTTCAAACTTCTAACCTATGATCAAAAAAATTAGAATTAATTTAAGATGAAAATATAGTATAATAAAATATAAAGTAGAAATGAATTTCAGTTACACCATATTAATCCCATTAATTCCTCTGGCAGTTTTTTTATTGTTAGGAATTTTTAATCAAAAAATTAAACCGGCAGTTTCAGGATATATTGGTGTATTTGGATTGTTGGCTTCGGCAATAATATCGTTTTATGCTGCTTATCAATACTTTTTTGTAAGTGGTAAAGCAGATGGTGTTTATCAAACATTTGTAGATAAAACCGTTTGGATGAATTTTACCGAAACCTTACATATTGATATGGGAGTGTTAATTGATCCTATATCTATAATGATGCTTATTGTAGTGTCTGTAGTATCATTAATGGTACATATATATAGTAGAGGTTACATGAAAGGAGATGATGGTTATACCAGGTTTTTCGCATTTCTATCTCTATTCTCTTTTTCAATGTACGGTTTAGTATTAGCTACAAACCTTTTCCAAATATATATCTTTTGGGAATTAGTTGGGGTTTCATCTTATTTATTAATAGGATATTATTATACAAAACCTTCAGCAGTAGCTGCAGCAAAAAAAGCTTTTATTGTTACCCGTTTTGCCGATTTAGGTTTCTTAATTGGAATATTAATAATAGGTTATTACACAGGCACATTTGATTTTGAAACCTTAAATAATCCTGAAGGAAGTGCCATATTAAATTGGGCTTCAACTTCATTTATGGGATTGTCGGTAATTACCTGGGCATTAATATTAATTTTTATTGGTGGTGCAGGTAAATCGGCTATGTTGCCATTTCATATTTGGTTGCCAGACGCTATGGAAGGCCCTACACCTGTTTCAGCATTGATTCATGCTGCAACTATGGTTGTAGCAGGTATTTATTTGGTGGCGCGTTTATTCCCCATGTTCTATTTTGTTGAACATGGATTTGCCCTAAATATAGTTGCGTATGTTGGTGCTATTTCATCCTTATTTGCGGCAATTATAGCCATCACTCAAACAGATATTAAACGTGTTCTTGCGTTTTCAACAATGTCTCAATTGGGATATATGATGTTAGCGTTAGGAGTTTCAGGATATGATGGGCATGAAGGAGTTGGGTATATGGCTTCCATGTTTCACCTATTTACCCACGCCATGTTTAAAGCCCTATTGTTTTTAGGAGCAGGTTCGGTAATTCATGCTATACATAGTAATTACCTTAAAGATATGGGAGGATTACGTAAATATATGCCTATTACTAATGTTACATTTTTAATCGCAGCACTGGCTATAGCAGGAATGCCACCATTTGCAGGATTTTGGAGTAAAGATGAAATTTTAGTAGCTGCTTTTGAGCATAATAAACTTATTTATTATATAGGGGTATTAGTAGCAGGTCTTACGGCCTTTTATATGTTCAGAATTTATTTTGGAATATTTTGGGGAAAAGACAGAGAATATGAACACACACCAAAAGAGTCTCCTTTATCAATGACATTCCCTCTTATGGTTTTAGCTTTATTAAGTATAGTAGGTGGATTTATTCCTTTCAGTGAATTTATAACTCCTGATAAAGCCGGGTTTGAAGCACATTTAAATTATCCTTTAGCAGCCATTGCTGTTGGAGTTGGGTTAACCGGAATTATTCTCGCTTGGGTGTTTTATAAAAAGGAGAATGATCTTGCCGATAAATTTGCTAACGCCTTTGGAATCTTTTATAAATGGGCTTTTCATAAATTTTATTTCGATGAATTGTATCTGTTTATCACTAAAAAAATATTGTTTAAACGAGTATCAGCCCCTATAGCTTGGTTCGATAAAAAAGTTGTGGATGCAACTATGGAAGGTATAGGAAACAAAACAGTTTTGACTTCTGAAAAAATAAAAGGAATGCAGTCTGGGAAAGTTCAGGATTATGCTTTTTCTTTTATTGCTGGAGTTGTTGTTTTAGCAATAGTGTTTATTTATATATGGACAAACTAAGAAAGAATAACAAAAAGCAAATGACAAATTCCAAAAAGTCATTGTCAAATACCACTAATTATTTGGGGTTTGGTGCTTGGAATTTAAAAATTGGAATTTAAAAAATTATGGATATTTTATCACTTTTTATCATTGTACCTGTAATAACTATTTTAGTGCTAATTTTTGCTAAAGGGTTAAAACAGTCTCGCATAATTTCATTGGTTGGAAGTATTTTTCAGTTTGGAATGGCAATAAATCTGGTTTTCGCCTATTTTAAAGAAAGAGCCGTTAATGATGCTATTATGGTTTTTACCAAAGATGTTGTTTGGTTTAAACAGTTTAATATACACTATAGTATAGGTGTTGATGGGATTTCAGTAGCCTTATTATTGTTAACAACTATTGTTGTACTTGCAGGAGTTTTTATATCCTGGAAAATGAAAGATTTACCTAAAGAATTTTTTGTTTCGCTTATTGTGCTTTCAATTGGAGTTTATGGGTTCTTTATTTCTATTGATTTATTTACCATGTTTGTTTTCTTTGAAATTGCTGTTATACCAATGTATTTGTTAATTGGTATTTGGGGAACAGGGCCAAGAGAATATTCTGCAATGAAATTAACATTAATGTTAATGGGTGCCTCAGCAGTTTTGTTAGTTGGAATTTTAGGAATTTACTTTAATTCAAATGCTGATGGAGGCCCTTTAACTTTCAATATATTAGAAATAGCGCAAGTAAATATTCCTTTTGAAGTACAAAAATTATTTTTTCCATTAACTTTTATTGGTTTTGCTGTTATTGGTGCGTTGTTCCCTTTCCATACTTGGTCACCAGATGGTCATGCTTCAGCACCAACAGCTGTATCTATGTTACATGCAGGTGTTTTAATGAAATTAGGAGGCTATGGTGTATTTAGAGTAGCAATGTATTTGTTGCCTGAAGGCGCTTTACATTGGTCTTGGTTCTTTATTATTTTAGCGGCTATTGGAGTTGTTTACGGCGCATTTGCTGCCTTAAAACAAACCGACTTGAAATACATCAATGCATATTCATCAGTGAGTCATTTAGGCCTGGTATTATTTGCATTATTAATGCTTAATAAAACAGCTTGGAATGGAGCTATTTTACAATCGCTATCACATGGTTTTATGACAGCTTTATTCTTTGCATTAATAGGAATGATTTACGGAAGGACCCATACAAGAGATGTCACCAAATTAGGAGGCTTATTAAAAGTGATTCCATTTATATCAGTAATTTATGTTATTGCAGGTTTGGCATCATTAGGTTTGCCAGGGTTTAGTGGCTTTGTTGCAGAAATGAACATTTTTGTAGGTGCGTTTCAGCATGACGATATATTTTACAGGGTTTTAACTATTCTTTCGGTATCTGCGATTGTGATTACTGCTGTTTATATTTTACGTGTGGTTGGAATTATGCTAATGGGACCAGTAAAAAATGAAGCGTTTTTAAGCTTGCCAAAAGTTACCTGGTACGAAAAGTTTGGAATACTTTTATTATTAATTCCGATTGTTGGAATGGGAGTAGCTCCATTATGGTTGAGCAATATGATTTTGGAAAGTTTGCAACCTTTTATTCAAGGAGTATTATAATAGAGCCTGAAGCTGGAAGTCGGTAGAGAGGAGTTAAGAGAAAATACAGTAATAAACATGATAATTGAATTTAGAGTAAAATTAAATTATAATATAAATATAACTTCGGTCTTCCGTTATCGGTCTTCCGTTTTATCATATAAAATAGATAATAATGAATATAGATAGTTTTCTATTAATGAGACATGAAATTTTGCTTTTAGCAATTGTTCTATTGCTAATTGTAGCTGAAATTTTTATAAATCAGAACAAGAAAGGAAGCATTGTGCATTTGGCTATCTTTTTATTTGGCATTCATACTATTGTAGGGTTTTTTGCTATTGATGAAAGTAGTTTGTTTGGCGGAATGTTTCGAACCAACGGATTAATTCATTTCTTTAAAAATATTTTAAACATAGGGGTATTAGTATTATTACTACAATCGGCTGATTGGTTACAGGAAAAGATTGTACAGCATAATAGAGGAACAGAATTTTTTATTTTGATGTTTTCCTCACTATTAGGAATGTACTTTATGATTTCTTCAGGGGACTTTTTAATGTTCTATTTAGGATTAGAATTATCTACACTCCCGGTAGCTGCATTAGCGGCTTTTGAAACAACAAAAAGAATATCGAGCGAGTCAGGGATTAAATTAATTCTATCTGCAGCATTAGCTTCAGGTGTATCCTTATTTGGAATCTCTTTGTTGTATGCAACAACAGGATCTATTTATTTTAATGATATAATTGAAGTAATCACTTCTACTAATTTATCAATTTTAGGCTTAGTCTTGTTTTTTGCAGGCTTGGCTTTTAAAATTTCTTTAGTTCCATTCCATTTTTGGACAGCTGATGTATACGAAGGAGCGCCAATTAGTATTGCGTCTTACCTGTCGGTAATTTCTAAAGGAGCAGCAGTTTTTATATTAATGATTTTACTATTTACTGTGCTTAAGCCATTAATGCATATTTGGGAAAATATGGTTTATATCATCGCAATCGCTACTATGTTTATCGGTAATTTATTTGCCCTACGCCAACAAAATATGAAGCGGTTTTTGGCATTTTCATCGATTGCTCAGGCCGGGTTTATTTTATTAGGCATAATAGAAGGGAATCAATTAGGAGTCACCACGGTTGTATATTTTGTTTTAATCTATGTGTTTTCAAATTTAGCAGCTTTTGGAGTTGTTCAAGCGATTTCATTACAAACAGGAAAAGAAAACATGAACGATTATGAAGGATTGTACAGGACTAATCCAAAGCTAAGCTTAGTCATGATGCTGGCATTATTCTCTTTAGCCGGAATACCACCTGTTGCAGGTTTCTTTGGGAAGTTTTTCTTGTTTACTGCTGCAGCAAGTAAAGGCTATTATTTACTTGTGTTTTTAGCTGTTGTTAACGTTACCATTTCACTGTATTATTACTTATTGGTTATTAGAGCAATGTTCTTGCGACAAAGCGACCATGCTATTCCGTTCTTTAAGAATAAACTCTATATGAGATTAGGACTTATTATTACAGTATTAGGTATTTTGATTCTCGGGTTATATAGCCCTTTGTATGATTATATTTTTGAATTAAGCAGTAATTTTAATTAATACGTTATGGGATTAGCAGGTAAACATATGTTTGGTAGTATAGGAGACACAAGAGTAACTTTTGTTGAAAAGGCTATTGATGAAGATCGTAGTGTATTTCTAAAAAAATTGCTTGAACATAACGGATTTGAAGTTGTAATTCAAGAGGATAAAAGAAAAACGGAAGAAGCCCCACAATTATATACTGTAGCTGTGACAGATATGGTATTTAACCCAACTATTTGGGTGTTTCAGCGCAAATTAAAAACTTTTGATGGCCATAAGGTAACTCCCGATTATTGGAATCAACTTACTGAGAATACAAAACCTCAGTATTGGAATAGTGGGAAAAAGAAAGAATCTCTTCAGTAACGTCATTACGGGACAGAACCTAAAGAAAATGTCCTGTGGACATTTTTAATGATAGGGCCAGGTGGCGCAGAGAAGAACGACTGAAGTAACCTTATTAATAAATATCCTTTTACAAACATAGGATGACGAGCGTTTAATTTATTAAGTATTATAGTCCATTAATTTTATTGGCCCTTCAAGTGACACTCTTACAATTTGAAGCGTACCATCTTCTTTAGTTGCAATTTGCCATTTGATTAGTGATATTTCTCCATGTATAATCTCAATTCCGGTAATACTCCGTGGATGCACACAGCTACCATCATTAAAATAGGCAATATCTCCTGGTTCCGGGAAGCGAGGTCTGTGCGTATGGCCAACAATGGTTATTAAGTTATTATTTGCTGCAATCCATTTTTTTGTTCTACGTTCAATTTTAATGAGTCCTTTATAGTTTTTTGCAGGACTTGTAGGGTCCACTATCCCCATAACATTTAATGGTTTCCATAAAACTCTAACCATAAATCTACTCAATTTCCAAAACGAATAATTCCACCAATCTGCTTGGTGCCCATGGGTTAAAAAGACTTTCTGTTTTGTTTCTGAATGTTTTAAAACAATTCCTTCATGGTATTTTATATCCTTTAATAATTCTACTTCTACACCAACTTTTGGATCAAAATAGGTGAATAATTGTTTTTTTACATATTCTGGATTTCGATATACCATATCATGATTTCCCCAAATCATTTGAAGACGATTATCCTTATGAAACTGCTTCAGAAGCATATAAATATTTTGATGTGCCTCAAAAATGGATTTAAACGATAAATTTTCCCACAATTCATCTCCATCTCCAATTTCACAGTATTGAAAACCTTCGATGAAATAATGTTTTAACGCATGAAAATAAATATTCCTGTTATTGGCAAAATCGTCAGCAAAACTATTGTCACCACGATGACAATCACTAAATAAGATGAATTTACTCGAATCATCAAAGTCAATGACTTTAGCTTTCTTGTAAGCCTTGTCTAATCGTTTTTTAGAGGAAAACATAGGTAAATGTACAGAAAATAAAAGAGGCTGTCTAAAAAACAGTCATTGCGAATATTACCGAGAAACAAAATATTTTTTGTTTCGAAAGTAGCAGCATAGCTGTGAAGCAATCTTTTAATTTTAAATTATTGATTAACAGATTACTTCGTTACGCCAAAGGCGTGACTCGTAATGACATTTTAGACAGCCTCTCTGTTTAGCTAAATCATAAATTAATTTTATTACGTCTTTTCATCATGAGATTCCCACTTTCGTGAGAATTTTATTTAAATGCGTTTAATCCTGTAATATCTAAACCGGTAATTAATAAATGAATATCATGAGTGCCTTCATAAGTAATTACACTTTCCAAATTCATGGAGTGTCGCATGATTGAGTATTCTCCGGTAATTCCCATAGCTCCCAACATCTGTCTGGCTTCACGAGCAATGTGTATTGCCATATCTACATTGTTGCGTTTTGCCATAGAAATTTGAGCTGATGTTGCTTTACCTTCATTACGTAAAACACCAAGTCTCCAGGTTAAAAGTTGCGCTTTAGTGATTTCAGTAATCATTTCTGCCAATTTCTTTTGTTGTAGTTGAAATTGACCAATTGGTTTCCCAAACTGTATACGTTCTTTACTGTAGCGCAAAGCAGTATCATAACAATCCATTGCGGCTCCTATAGCTCCCCATGCAATACCATAGCGTGCAGAATCTAAACAGCCAAGAGGTGCTCCTAATCCTGATTTGTTTGGTAATAGATTTTCTTTAGGCACTTTTACATTATCAAAAATTAATTCTCCTGTTGCACTCGCACGTAGTGACCATTTATTATGAGTTTCAGGCGTAGTAAATCCTTCCATACCACGTTCTACAATTAAGCCGTGAACACGTCCGCTTTCATCTTTAGCCCAAACCACAGCAACTTGAGCAAAAGGGGCATTAGAAATCCACATTTTAGCACCGTTTAAAAGATAATGGTCACCCTTATCTTTAAAGTTGGTTGTCATTCCGCCTGGGTTAGAGCCATGATCAGGTTCGGTTAATCCAAAACAACCCATCCATTCACCATTTGCTAATTTTGGCAGATATTTTTGACGTTGTTCCTCGTTACCATATTTCCAAATGGGATACATTACTAACGACGATTGTACAGATGCCGTTGAGCGTACACCGGAATCACCTCGCTCTATCTCTTGCATAATCAAACCGTAAGAAATTTGATCTAATCCGGCTCCTCCATATGCTAATGGAATATAAGGTCCAAAAGCGCCTATTTCTGCAAGACCTTTTATGATTTGCATTGGGAATTCGGCCTTTTGAGCATAGTCTTCTATAATTGGAGAAACTTCACGTTTTACCCAACTTCTGGCAGCATCACGTACTAATTTATGTTCGTCTGTTAAAAGCTCATCAAGATTGTAATAATCAGGAGCTTCAAATAAATCTGGTTTCATCTATATTGTGTTTTTCTGTTTACCTAATTTGTGTTCACAACATTGATAAACGATTTTTGATAAATGCACATTATGCACCAAATTTAAGTATTGTGAATGACTCTTACACTTTTTTAAAAAGAAAATCATTGGTTTAAAAATTCAGCTAATAAACGATGAAAATGATGTACACCTTGTTCCCTGGTTGGAGAAAAACGCCCTGCTTTATAAAATGAAGACAACACTCCTTTTTGAACATGCTCCACTACAAATTCATCTTCACGCTCCACTTTTTCTAAACCACTTCCTGCACCTTTTCCTACTTTAGAAGGATCGTAGACATAGCTAATAAAAGAAACTTTAGTTCTATTGATATCTAACGGTTTTACAATATTTATCGATAATCCCCAAGGATAAAAATTAAACATCATATTTGGAAAAACCCAATAGTAATATGCAGCTACATTTTTACCATAATCTATGTGGTCCTCCGGCAACTCAAAAGTTTCTGTAGCATCATCAGTATACCCTATTTGTAGGTTACAGTAATTATAAACTTCGGTCTTATAACTTCCATAATCTAAAACTTTGTTTAATTCTTCATGTACAAAAGGCACATGAAAGCCTTCCAAATAATTATCACAGTATAAAGCCCAATGCGCATGTACCAAATAGTCTTTAGAGAGTGATTTATTTAATGAAAACTCATTTAGAGGCAAAAAGCCAATGCGCTCATTCATTTTATCAATAACATCCTGAAAATCGAATGTAGGGTTTAGTCCTGCAAATAGAAAAGGACCCCATTTTTTAAGTGGAAACTTATGTAAACTGTCGCAAGGTCTTGGAAAATCTTTAGCATCACTAAATTCGGGCATATATTCAAAATCTCCTTTAAGATTAAATCGTCTGCCATGATACAAACATGTTAATTTTTTGGACTTTCCAGGATTTAATGCCACTAAATTTCCACGATGTGTACAAACATTAGTTAAGCAACTAATATCATCATTTGTATCCCTGGTAAGCAGCATGGGTTCAGTTAAAAAACGATCTAACAAAACAAAAGGATGAACAGTTTCTGGTCGTCTAACAAGATTTTCATCACCTATCCATTGCCAGGATTTTAAAAATACTTGTCCTTTAATAGCATCAAAAACAGACTCATCCTTATAAAATGAAGCGGGAAGCGTTTCTGCTTTTGATATATCTGGATCAATATTGAATTTATGCGCCATTAATTAAATAATTGTATATTTAAAATCTGCTTCTAATTTACATAATTAATATTGATCTCCTTTAAAACAATTTGAATGAATACAAAACCACAAAAAATAGGTTTATTAACCACAACATCTCTTGTCGTTGGAAACATGATAGGTGTTGGAATATTTATTTTACCCGCAGTATTAGCATCGTATGGCAGTATTAGCCTTTTAGGTTGGGTTTTTACATCAGCTGGAGCGTTAATACTTGCCAAGATATTTGGCAATTTTAGTAAAATAATTGTCAATAAAAGTGGCGGTCCTTACGCATACTCCAAAGCTGGGTTTGGTGATTTTATTGGTTTTTTAGTAGCTTGGGGTTATTGGATTGGTTGTTGGGTTGGTAATGCTGCCATTGTAATTGCAATTATAGGTGCATTAAGTTTCTTTTTTCCTGTATTAGAAAGTAATCCGCTTTATTCAGTAAGTTTTGGATTGTTATTAATCTGGTTTTTTACTTGGATTAATTCCAGAGGAGTAAAAGAGTCTGGAAAAGTGCAACTTGTTACTACTGTTTTGAAATTATTACCTTTAGTTTTTGTTATTATTGTTGGTCTTTTCTTTTTCAGTTTTGAAAATTTTCCTGATTTTAATTTAACAGGAGACAGCAATTTTGCAACTTTCCCTGTTGTAGCGGCAGCGACTTTATATGCGTTTTTAGGTATTGAAAGCGCGTCCATTCCTGCTGAAAATGTAGAAAACCCTGAAGTTATTGTTCCAAAAGCGACGATGTTAGGAACTGATTATTGTCACTTTGGTTTATATATTAGGGACAGTCGTACTTTTTGGGATATTGCCTATAGATATCATGCAAAATTCCCCCGCTCCTTTTGCAGAAGCGGCCAAAATAATCAGTGGTGATTTTGGTGGTTATTTTGTTGCAATTGGAGTTATAATATCTGGCATAGGCGTTTTAAATGGGTGGATTTTAATAACAGGTCAAATACCTTTAGCAGCTGCGAAGGATGATTTATTTCCTAAAATTTTCAAAAAAGAAAATAACAAAGGGGCTCCAGCAATGGGGTTAGTTATTGGAAGTTTACTTACAACTGTATTCATGTTATTGAGTTATACTGAAGGATTGGTCGAACAGTTTAAGTTTATTGCAGAGATTTCGGTTTTTGTAGTCTTAATCCCATATTTATTTGTAGCGGCTGCTTATATTTTAGTTATTATTGAAAAAAAATTACATGCAAATAGCTGGGTAAAAGCATTAGTTCTAGGATTTTTAGGTATTGCTTATTCTACCTGGGCAATTTATGGCACGGGATCTAATACCGTTTTTTATGGATTTTTACTATTAATATTGGGTATTCCTTTTTATGTGTTAATGCAATGGAATAAGCGAAAAAAATAAATGAAGAAGACTCATCATTCAGAATATTTAAAACTGAAATCGGTTTATTTAAAACCCGCTAAAAACGCTTTCGTATCAGCTAAACATTTAAGTGAACAATGGAGAGATTTAAATTATTTGTCCCGACCGGATTACGATTTAGCGATTGAAGAGTATGAGATTTTTGAAGCATGTTTTAATGAAATTGAAGTCCATCATTTCCCAATGGATGATTCTGTTACAATTGATTCTATTTACTGTCGAGATGCTTCAATAGCAACTGATTTTGGAATGATAATCTGTAATATGGGAAAGCCGGGTAGGATTAATGAACCTCATTCTCAAAAACAAATTTTCATTAAAAACGACATTCCTATCCTTGGAGAGATTAAATCTCCCGGAACTATAGAAGGTGGTGATGTGGCTTGGTTGGATGAAAAAACATTGGCTGTTGGGCATACTTACAGAAGCAATGAAGATGGAATTCGACAACTAAAAGAGTTATTAGAGCCAAAAGGTGTCGAAATTATCGTTGCAGAGTTACCTCATTATAAAGGACAGTCGGACGT
>JAGLKH010000007.1 GCA_023141985.1 Flavobacteriaceae bacterium
GAATTAAAATTCAAACAAAAAATCTTATTAGATTTTGTAGAGAATGGTGGCAATATGATTGTGCAATATAATACGAGCCGAGGCATAAAAGTAGATAATTTAGCACCATACGATTTAAAACTTTCGAGAGATAGAGTTACAAATGAAAATGCCGAAGTTCGTTTCTTAAATCCTGATCATTCTCTTTTAAATTATCCTAATAAAATTTCTGAAAGCGACTTTAAAGGTTGGACACAGGAACGTGGTTTATATTTTCCGGGTGAATGGTCGGATGAGTTCACCCCTGTTTTATCTATGAATGATACTGGAGAAACTCCTAAAGATGGAAGCTTATTAGTTGCCAAATATGGTAAAGGCCATTACATTTATACAGGATTAAGTTTTTTTAGAGAATTTCCTGCCGGAGTTTCCGGAGCTTATAGATTGTTTGCTAATATGCTTTCTATTGGTAAAGACAACATTAGTATGGACAAAAAATTAAACGATTAGCCCTTAATGGGCATTAAAGAAATGGCAAAAAAACAAGAAATCTAAGCCTATGGAATCTTCTGAAAAACTGGAATGGAAATCAATTTACACTATTGTTTTAGTAGCTAATGCTGCATATATCATTTTGTTTTATTTTTTAATGAATACCTTCTCATAATATGCAAGCATTAGACTGGATTGTTTTATCCGCAACTTTACTTTTTATAGTTGGCTATGGCACATGGAAAACACGAGGCAGCAAAAACGTACAAGATTATATTCGGGGTGGTAATCAAGCCAAATGGTGGACTATAGGATTATCGGTTATGGCAACACAGGCAAGTGCCATTACATTTTTATCAACTCCGGGACAAGCATTTCATGATGGAATGGGATTTGTTCAATTCTATTTTGGACTTCCAATTGCAATGATTGTGATTTGCATTGTTTTTATTCCGATATATCATCGCCTAAAAGTTTATACGGCATATGAATATTTAGAAGGACGTTTCGATTTAAAAACACGTAGTCTTGCGGCCATTCTTTTTTTAATACAACGCGGTTTAGCAGCCGGAATAACCATTTTTGCTCCTGCCATTATTTTATCGGCTGTTCTGGGTTGGAACCTCACTTTACTTAATATTATAATTGGTGCTTTAGTTATTATTTACACTTTATCCGGTGGTACAAAAGCCGTAAGTGTAACACAAAAATACC
This sequence comes from Flavobacteriaceae bacterium, assembly GCA_023141985.1. Taxonomy (GTDB): domain Bacteria; phylum Bacteroidota; class Bacteroidia; order Flavobacteriales; family Flavobacteriaceae; genus PRS1. The sequence continues at coordinate 1,186 of JAGLKH010000007.1, forward strand.
AAATGGCAGTTATTTTTACTGGCATGTTTATCGCATTTTTTATAATTATTAATTCACTTCCGGAAGGCATTACATTTACAAAAGCTCTTGATATTGCAGGTGCAAGCGGTAAAATGGATGTTTTAGATTTTTCGTTTAGTTTAGATAATCGCTATACATTTTGGAGTGGTATTATTGGAGGCACTTTTTTAGCACTCTCCTATTTTGGAACAGATCAAAGTCAAGTACAACGTTATCTTTCCGGGAAATCAATTAGAGAAATGCGCTTAGGACTAATTTTTAATGGCCTGGTAAAAGTACCAATGCAGTTCTTTATTTTATTAGTTGGCGTTATGGTATTTGTGTTTTATCAGTTTAATGCTTCACCACTTAATTTTAATCCGGAAGCTACAAAAGCTGTTGCAAATTCACAATATGCTGAAGAATTCAACAATTTACAAATAGAACAAGACAAAATATTTCATGACAAGCAATTGATCATTAACAAATACTTAGAAACTAAAGACGAAAAGTTTGCACAGTATATTGCTTTAGCAAATGAAGCAGATAAAGAAAATAGAGAAACTGCAAAGGATATTGTTAAAAAAATATCGGTAGAAACAGATGTCAAGATTGAATCTAACGATAAAGATTATGTCTTTATACATTTTATACTCAACAATTTACCCAGGGGTTTAATCGGTTTATTACTAGCTGTGATTTTAAGTGCTGCAATGTCCAGTACAGCTAGCGAACTTAATGCTTTAGCTTCAACAACTACAATAGATTTGTATAAACGGAATCTTAACGGAACACGAAAAGAAGAACACTATGTTAATGCTACAAAGTGGTTTACATTGGGTTGGGGAATCCTCGCTATTGGTATTGCTTGTATTGCTAATTTAGCGGAGAATTTAATTCAACTTGTAAATATTATAGGTTCTATTTTCTACGGAAACGTTTTGGGTATATTCTTAATAGCATTCTTCCATAAAAGTGTAAAATCTAAAGCTATTTTTATTGCAGCACTAATTACTCAAATTATAGTAATTGGGTTATTCCTCTTAGACAATTTTGAACTTATTAATCTTCCTTTTTTATGGCTAAATTTTGTAGGATGTAGCATTGTTATGTTTATAGCATTATTGATGTCCTCTAGTGCATTAGACAAAAAAGATAAAATTATTTTATTTCTATTAACAGCTATTTTAGGTTTTTTTCTTTTTAATATTATTTAAGCTCAATGACAAAATCATTACAACATAGAAAGATTCGATGGGGAATAATTGGATTGGGTAAAATCGCTCACAAATTTACAACCGATCTTCTTACTATTGAAGGTGCTGAACTCTATGCTGTGGCATCCCGGGCACAAGAAAAAGCAAATGCTTTTGCTGCAAAATATAATAATGCCCCCAAGGCTTATGGTAGCTATGAAGCATTATTAAACGATACAAATGTAGATGCCGTTTATATTGCCACTCCACATAGTTTACACAAAGAAAATACACTCATGTGTTTAGAACATGGCATCGCTGTATTATGTGAAAAACCCTTTGCTATGAATGCAAATGAAGTAAAGGCGATGGTTACAAAAGCAAAAGAAAACAATGTCCTGCTTATGGAAGCTCTTTGGACGTATTTTCTTCCGCATTACAGATATGTTTTAGATCTATTAAACAACAGAGAATATGGTGATATAATTAAGTTAGAAGCTGATTTCGGATTCAAACC
>JAGLKH010000070.1 GCA_023141985.1 Flavobacteriaceae bacterium
GCTTTTATTGGTAATAGAATAGGAACTTTTGGTATTCAGAGCTTATTCAATTTAGTCAACGAAATGGATTTAACTGTTGAAGAAGTTGATAAATTAACAGGACCCGTCATTGGCCGTCCAAAATCGGCAACATTCCGTACCGTTGATGTTGTTGGATTAGATACTTTAGTACACGTTACCAACGGAATTTACGATAACTGCCCTAACGACGAATCACGAGAAGCATTTAAAATTCCATCCTACATAAAAACAATGGTGGAAAATAAATGGCTAGGGAGTAAAACCGGGCAAGGCTTTTATAAAAAAACGGTTTCGCCTGAAGGCAAAAAAGAAATTTTATCTTTAGACTTAAACACTTTAGAGTATAGAAGCAAAAAAAGAGCAAAATTCGCAACATTAGAGTTGACAAAAACGGTTGATAAAGTAATAGATCGTTTTAGCATTTTAATAAAAGGAAAAGACAAAGCTGGTGAATTCTATCGTAAGAATTTTGCAGCGATGTTTCAGTATGTATCCAATAGAATTCCGGAAATTACAGATGAGTTATATAAAATAGATGATGCTATGAAGGCAGGATATGGTTGGGAACATGGACCTTTCCAAATTTGGGATGCTATTGGTGTTGAAAAGGGAATTGAAATGATGAAAGCTGAAGGTTTTGAGCCAAATGCTTGGGTAAATGAGATGTTAACTTCAGGCAGTACGTCATTCTATACTGTTAAAAATGGCGCTACTTATTCGTATGATATTCCAAAGAAATCACAAGAAAAAATTCCAGGCCAAGATGCCTTTATAATTTTAGAAAATATTAGAAAATCTAATGAAGTATGGAAAAACTCTGGAGTTGTTATTGAAGATTTAGGCGATGGCATACTAAACGTAGAATTTCAATCTAAAATGAATACTATTGGAGGTGATGTCATTGCAGGATTAAATAAAGCTGTTGATTTAGCCGAAAAAGATTTTCAAGGATTAGTTATTGGCAATCAAGCAGCAAATTTTTCTGTAGGAGCAAACATTGGTATGATCTTTATGATGGCAGTAGAGCAAGAATACGATGAGTTAAACATGGCCATTAAAATGTTTCAAGACACGATGATGCGTATGCGCTACTCCTCTATTCCAACAATTGCTGCTCCTCATGGAATGACACTTGGTGGTGGTTGCGAATTATCAATGCACGCCGATAAAGTTGTTGCAGCAGCCGAAACATACATTGGTTTAGTAGAATTTGGAGTGGGTGTAATTCCTGGTGGTGGTGGTTCTAAAGAAATGGCTTTAAGAGCATCGGATACTTTCAAGAAAAACGATGTAGAATTGAATGTCCTTCAAGATTATTTTTTAACTATAGGAACCGCAAAAGTATCTACTTCAGCCTATGAAGCTTATGATTTAGGAATCCTCCAAAAAGGAAAAGATATTGTTGTTGTAAATAAAGACAGACAAATTGCTACTGCTAAAGCCTATGCCAAACTTATGGCAGAACAAGGCTATACAAAACCAATACATAGAACAGATATTAAAGTACTTGGTAAACAAGCTCTCGGGATGTTTTTAGTAGGAACCGATGCTATGGAAGCTAGTAAATATATAAGTGAACACGACCATAAAATTGCTAATAAACTAGCATACGTAATGGCTGGAGGTGACTTATCGGAACCCACGCTAGTAAGCGAACAATACTTATTAGATATTGAACGTGAAGCCTTCTTAAGTTTATGTACAGAACGTAAGACTTTAGAACGCATTGAACATATGTTGAAAACAGGAAAACCTTTAAGAAACTAGACGTAAGACTGTTTGACTTATGACCTAAGACAAAAAAATGACAACTTTAAAAATAACAACATTTATGTCTTATATCAAAAAATCTTAAATCAAAAAAATATGGCTGCAAGACATAACTTTAGAAAATTAACAATTTGGAAAGATGGTATTGAAATCGTGAAAGAAACTTATACCACGACCAAGACTTTTCCAAAATCTGAAGTGTATTCGCTTACAAATCAAATGCAACGTTGCTCTGTATCAATTCCTTCAAATATAGCAGAAGGCACAAGTAAAGGAACAGATAAACATTTTTTACAATATTTAGAAACTGCATTAGGTTCAGCCTTTGAGTGGGAAACCCAACTAATAATTTCTTTTGAAATAGGATATATTTCAGAAAAAACTTTTAAACATTTAGAAACAAAAATTCAAATTATACAAGGTATGATAACACGATTTATGGAAAAATTAAGCAAGTCTTAAATCCTACGTCTTATCATCCTATGTCAAATATTTATAAAGCTATGAACAAACAAGCATATATAGTAAAAGCATACAGAACAGCAGTTGGAAAGGCACCTCGAGGAGTATTTCGTTTTAAAAGAACGGACGAATTGGCCGCAGAAACCATCCAG
>JAGLKH010000071.1 GCA_023141985.1 Flavobacteriaceae bacterium
ATTGTTGGTAATGCAATGCCAGAAGGGTCTCAAGGATTAAATATGGCGCGTCTAATATCTCTTATGGGATTAGATACTGTTGATGTTCCGGGAGTAACCGTAAATCGTTTTTGTTCATCAGGACTAGAAACTATTGCTATGGCAACTGCAAAAATTCAATCTGGAATGGCAAATTGTATCATTGCCGGTGGTGCAGAAAGCATGAGTGCAGTACCTATGACTGGTTATAAAACAGAACTTAATTATGATTTAGCTAAATCTGGACATGAAGATTATTATTGGGGAATGGGAAACACCGCTGAAGCTGTAGCAAATCAATTTAAAGTATCTAGAGAAGATCAAGACGAGTTTGCTTTTAATTCTCATATGAAAGCATTAAAAGCACAAGCTGAGAATCGTTTTCAAGATCAAATTGTTCCAATAAATGTTAATCAGGTTTATATAGATGGCAACGGAAAAAAAGCAACCAAATCATATACTGTAACAAAAGATGAAGGTCCTCGTAAAGGAACTAGTAAAGAAGCATTGGCTAAACTTCGTCCTGTATTTGCTGCAGGCGGAAGCGTAACTGCTGGAAACTCTTCTCAAATGAGTGATGGCGCAGCATTCGTTATGATAATGAGCGAAGACATGGTTAAAGAATTAAACCTTGAACCCATAGCACGATTAGTAAATTATGCTGTCGCAGGTGTAGAACCTCGTATCATGGGAATTGGACCAGTAAAAGCAATTCCTAAAGCACTAAAACAAGCAGGACTAAAACAAGATGACATTTCTCTTATAGAACTAAATGAAGCTTTTGCTTCACAGTCACTTGCTGTAATTCGTGAACTTGACTTAAATCAAGATATCGTTAATGTTAATGGTGGTGCAATTGCTTTAGGTCATCCACTAGGCTGCACAGGAGGAAAACTTTCTGTGCAACTATTTGACGAAATGCGTAAGCGTGATATGAAAGGAAAATATGGAATGGTAACCATGTGTGTGGGTACTGGACAAGGAGCTGCTGGAATTTTTGAGTTTCTTAATTAAGAAAAAAGAGAATAGATAAAAAAAGAGTCTAGAATATAGACCAAACAAATCAATATAAATAGTAAAACAGTCTAGAATCTAGTATCTAGCTGTCTAGAATCATAAAAATTATGGAAACAACTGAAAAAGACATTCTACGCGGAGGGCAATTCCTTGTAAAAGAAACCAAATGTGAAGATATTTTTACTCCTGAGGATTTCTCTGAGGAACAACAAATGATGAAAGAAGCAGTCATAGAGTTTGTAGATAGAGAAATTTGGCCTAATAAAGCACGTTTTGAACAAAAAGATTATGCATTTACCGAAGAATGTATGCGTAAAGCTGGTGAACTTGGTTTCTTAAGTATTTCAGTTCCAGAAGAATATGACGGAATGGGAATGGGTTTTGTAGATACAATGTTGGTTTGCGATTATATTTCGGGAGCGACTGGATCTTTCAGTACTGCTTTTGGTGCACATACAGGAATTGGCACCATGCCTATTACACTTTATGGCACTGAAGAACAAAAGAAAAAATACGTTCCTAAATTAGCATCAGGAGAATGGTTTGGTGCTTATTGCTTAACAGAACCTAGTGCCGGTAGTGATGCCAATTCTGGTAAAACAAAAGCGGTCTTATCCGATGACGGAAAATATTATAGCATAACTGGACAAAAAATGTGGATTTCCAATGCAGGTTTTTGCAGTGTAATGATTGTATTTGCACGTATTGAAGACGATAAAAATATTACAGGTTTTATTATAGAGTACGATAAAGACAATCCAAACGGAATCACGATGGGTGAAGAAGAACACAAATTGGGTATTCGTGCTTCTTCTACACGCCAGGTGTTTTTTAGTGAAACTAAAGTTCCTGTAGAAAATATGTTATCCACACGTGGTAATGGTTTTAAAATTGCGATGAATGCTTTAAATGTTGGTAGAATTAAATTGGCTGCTGCTTGTTTAGATGCGCAACGCCGTGTCATTACAGAATCTATAAAGTATGCTAATGAGCGTGTACAATTTAAAACGCCAATAGCAAAGTTTGGAGCTATTCGACAAAAATTTGCTGAAATGGCAACTAATTGTTGGGTTGGAGAAACGGCAAGCTATAGAGCTGCAAAAAATATTGAAGATAGAATTTCACTCCGTCGAAATAATGGAAAAGATACGCATCAAGAAGCCGAATTAAAAGGTGTTGAAGAATATGCTATTGAATGTTCTATACTTAAGGTTGCCGTTTCAGAACATACTCAAGACTGTACTGATGAAGGTATTCAAATTTTTGGAGGTATGGGATTCTCTGAAGAAACACCAATAGAATCTGCCTGGAGAGATGCTCGAATTTCAAGAATTTACGAAGGCACAAACGAAATTAACCGTATGTTATGTATTGGCATGCTCATTAAAAAAGCAATGAAAGGTCATGTAGATGTATTAGGCCCTGCAACTGCTGTCGCTAATGAGTTAACAAGTATTCCATCATTTGACCAGCCAGATTTTTCTATTTTATTCGCAGAAGAAAAACATATAATTGCAAATCTTAAAAAATTATTTTTAATGGTAGCTGGTGCAATTTTGCAAAAATATGGTGAAAAAATAGAAAAGCACCAACAGCTAATGTTGGCTTGTTCTGATATTTTAATTCAAATATATATGGCAGAATCTGCTATTTTACGTGCAGAAAAATTAGTAAAAAATGAAGGTGAGGACAAAGTGAAAGAACAGATTGCAATGGCTAAATTAAATTTATTTCATGCAATAGATATAATTGAAACTGCTGGTAAACATTCTATTATTTCTTTTACTGAAGGTGACGAGCAACGAATGATGCTCATGGGATTAAGACGTTATCTTAAATATGTTAATATGCCTAACATTATCGAATTGAGAAACATTATTGCTGATAAAATAACAGTAGAAAACAAGTACTGTTTTT
>JAGLKH010000072.1 GCA_023141985.1 Flavobacteriaceae bacterium
ACAACAACATTTACTGCCTCTCAAGGTTTATTGTTGATGATTCCTAATATGTATAAAATAGCTGGCGAATTATTACCAACAGTTATTCATGTAGCGGCCAGAACAATTGCAACCCATGCCCTTTCAATATTTGGTGATCATTCTGATGTTATGGCTACAAGACAAACAGGGTTTTCCATGTTATTTGGAGGCTCTGTTCAAGAAGCAATGGACTTTGCTTTAATCTCTCAAGTAGCCACATTACGTTCAAGAATACCTTTTTTAAATATTTTTGATGGCTTTAGAACGTCTCATGAAATTTCCAAAATAGATGCTATCCCTGATGATGTAATTAAAGCTATGATGCCTGAAGATAAAATCATGGATCATAAAAAAAGATCTTTAGATCCTGACCATCCTGTTATAAGAGGGACATCTCAAAATCCGGATGTATTCTTTCAAGCACGAGAAGCAGCAAATTTATTTTATGAAAAAGTGCCTGAAATAGTTCAGAATACAATGGATGAATTTTATGAACACACAGGACGCAAATACAGTTTGTTTTATTATATAGGGCATCCGGAAGCGGAACGTGTAATAATAATTATGGGATCTGGTGAAGGACCAGCAAGAGAGACGGTTGATACTATGGTAAATCAAAACGAAAAAGTAGGTGCCTTATTTGTACGCCTATTTAGACCATTCTCTATTAGTCACTTTATTGAAGAATTACCAAAATCGGTTAAAAAAATTGCTGTTTTAGATAGAACTAAAGAACCGGGAAGTACAGGTGAACCTCTATATCAAGATGTAGTAACTGCATTCGCAGAAAGCAATAGAAAAATGCCAGCAATAGTTGGTGGCCGTTACGGATTATCATCTAAAGAATTTACTCCTGCAATGGTAAAAGGGATTTACGACGAGTTAACAAAAGCAACTCCAAAAAATCATTTTACCATTGGCATTAATGATGATGTGAGCCATACCAGTTTAGCATATAACCCTGTATTTAGCACTAGTAAAAAAACCATTAACTGTATGTTTTATGGTTTAGGATCTGATGGTACAGTTGGTGCAAATAAAAACTCTATTAAAATTATTGGAGAGACTACAGATAATTATGTACAGGGCTACTTTGTATATGATTCAAAAAAAGCAGGGGCCCAAACCATATCTCATTTGCGCTTTGGCCCAGAACCTATTTATTCTTCCTACTTAATAAATACCGCTGATTTTATTGCGTGTCACCAATTCAATTTTATTGAAAAATATGACATTCTGAAAAATATTAAAAAAGGAGGCACTTTCTTATTAAATTCTCCTTATTCAAATAAAGATATTTGGGATGTTTTACCACAAATAATGCAAGAAGAAATTATAGATAAAGAGTTAAATTTTTATGTTATTGACGCAACTAAAGTTGCTCATGAGGCAAAACTAGGTAAAAGAACAAATACAATATTACAAACGTGTTTCTTTGCCATCTCCGGAATATTACCAAAAGAAGAAGCCATTCAGAAAATTAAAGATGCTATCATAAAATCTTATTCTCATAAAGGCGATAAAGTGGTACAAATGAACTTCAACGCTGTAGATAAATCATTAGAAAACCTTCAGCAAGTAATGTATTCTAAACGAATAACAACCGAAAAGCAATTAAAACCGATGATGACTGGAGATCCTGATCCTTTTGTGAAAGAAGTTTTAGGAATGATTTTAGCAGGTAAAGGAGATGAGCTTCCTGTAAGTGCTTTTCCTGTTGATGGTACTTTCCCAACAGGGACAACACAATATGAAAAAAGAGGCATAGCAGATTTTATTCCTGTTTGGGATGACGAAAATTTATGTACACAATGTAATAAGTGTGTTGCAATTTGTCCTCATGCAGCAATTAGAGCCACAGTTGTTTCTAATGAAGATTTAACAGGTGCACCTAAATCTTTAAAAACAGTGCCAGCAAAAGGAAGACCATTTAACAGCAAAACCGAATCTTATGTATTACAAGTTTCCCCAGAGGATTGTACAGGTTGTGATTTATGTGTCGCTGTTTGTCCGGCAATAAGTAAAGAGATAGATGATTTTAAATCTATTAATATGAGGAAAAAAATTGATGTAGATGTTGAAGAAAACATTAATTGGGACTACTTCATTAATCTTCCAAATTACGATCGAACTGCATTACAAATTACCAATGTAAAAGGGTCTCAATTTTTAGAGCCGTTATTTGAATTCTCAGGAGCTTGTTCCGGATGTGGAGAAACACCTTATATTAAATTATTAACTCAATTATATGGTGATAGTATTTTAATAGCAAATGCTACGGGGTGCTCATCTATATATGGAGGTAACTTACCAACTACTCCGTACAAAACTAATAAATTTGGCAGAGGTCCTGCCTGGGCAAATTCACTATTTGAAGATAATGCCGAGTTCGGTTTAGGTATGAAATTAGCTTTATCTAAAAAACAAGAAATAGCTGTTGATTTATTAAAGTCATTAGAGTTATTAGTTGGAAGTGAAATAGTAGAAGCCATTTTAACTAATCCTGAAGAGACTGAAGCTCAAAAAGCTGAAAAGTTTAAACAAATTGAAACACTTAAAAAAACCTTAGCATATCTCGATAATGACGTTGATGCTGTAAAATTAGATCAATTAACTGATTATCTCCGTAAAAAAGCGGTTTGGATTCTTGGTGGTGATGGTTGGGCTTATGATATAGGTTATGGTGGTGTAGATCATGTACTATCATCAGGTGAGGATATAAATATTATGGTGTTAGATACTGAAGTTTATTCTAATACAGGTGGACAGACCTCTAAAGCTACTCCTTTAGGAGCAAGTGCTAAATTTTCAGTTTCTGGTAAAAGAACAAGTAAAAAGAGTTTAGCATTACAAGCTATTTCTTACGAAAACGTATATGTAGCTCAAGTGGCTATGGGAGCAAAAGATTTACAAACGCTTAAAGCTATTGAAGAAGCTGCAGCTTATCCAGGACCGTCAATAATTATTGCCTATTCTCATTGTGGTGAGCACGGTTACGACTTAAAATATGGAGCTACACAACAACAAAAAGCTGTTGAAACCGGGTATTGGCCGCTATTTAGATTTGACCCTTCTAAACCAAAAGGCAAAAAGTTTAAGTTAGATTCTAAACCGCCAAGTGCACCATTAAGTGAGTTTATGTATAACGAAACACGTTTTACAAGAGTGGTTAAAGATGATGCTGAATTAGGAGCTAAATTGCTTAAACAAGCGCAAGAAGAAGTAGAAACTAAATGGGAAAGATTAGAGCTTTTTAGAAGTATGTAAATATTTATATTTATTAACTTTTAAAGCATTAATCTGAAAGCTAATAAATTATTAAATAAAAAATATTAAGGTTTGTTTTATAATGTTTTGCTTAATTACAAAACAGAAAAAGACAAACCTTTTTACACTTCAATATTTATTACTTGCTCAATTTGTGGAGCGTACTTTTTAATAATCATTTCAACACCAGATTTTAGTGTCATTTGATTAACACTACATCCAGCACAGGCACCTTCTAATTGTACTTTAACAAGTTTGTTGTCTTCAATAGAAATTAAAGAAATATTCCCGCCATCACTTTCTAAGAATGGTCGTATTTCTTCTAATGCTTTTTCAACATTTAATTTCAATTGTTCACTTGTCATTTTAAATTTTTTAATTTTTTTTAAACCGTAGAACAACCTGCCATCGTTGTAATTTTTATAATTTCGGTTGGAGGCAAATCTTCATTACGTCTTACAAGTTCTTGAACTATATTTTGTGTTAACACCTCAAATGCTTTTGCTAAAGGTGTCTCTGTTTGTAATGCTGCCGGACGACCAATATCTCCTGCTTCACGAATACTTTGCACTAAAGGTATTTCTCCTAAAAAAGGAACTTGTAGGTCTTCTGCAAGATGCTTAGCGCCCTCTTTTCCAAAGATATAATATTTGTTATTTGGCAATTCTTCAGGAGTAAAAAACGCCATGTTTTCTATAATCCCTAAAACAGGGACATTAATACTTTCTTGTTTAAACATTGCCACTCCTTTTTTAGCATCTGCCAAAGCTACATTTTGAGGTGTGCTTACTATAACAGCTCCAGTTATAGGAAGCGATTGCATAATACTTAAGTGAATATCTCCGGTTCCTGGTGGTAAGTCTATTAAAAGAAAGTCTAATTCTTCCCAAGCAGCATCAAAAATCATTTGAGTCAATGCTTTTGCAGCCATTGGCCCACGCCAAACAACTGCTTGATTAGGTTGCGTAAAAAATCCTATTGAAAGAATTTTTACTCCATAATTTTCGACAGGTTTCATTTTAGATTTTCCATCAACATTAATTGCAAGAGGCCTTTCTGCCTCAACACCGAACATAATTGGGATCGATGGCCCATAAATATCGGCATCTAAAACCCCAACCTTAAACCCCATTTTTGTTAGAGAAACTGCTAAATTAGCTGTAACTGTAGATTTACCAACACCTCCTTTACCGGAAGCAATAGCTATTATATTTTGTATTCCGGGAATTGGATTTCCTTTAATTTCATTTGTAGGCTTGGTTGGTGCATCAACTTTAACGTTTACCGTTACTTTTGCCTTCTCATAAACTTTATCATGTATCGTTTTCATGATATCTACTTCAGTTCTCTTTTTTGCCTGTAAACTTGGGTTAGCGATAGTTATATCTACAATGACCTCATCGCCAAAAGTGATTACATTTTTTACTGCACTACTTTCAACCATATTTTGTCCTTCTCCAGGAACTGTAATAGTTTCTAACGCTTTGAGTATATCTTGTTTGTTTAGTTTCATGAAAAAATATTTTTTTCATTTCCACGAAGGTGGAAATCTTTTCTGATTAATCATTTAGAATAAATTAAAAGACCTCAATTTTCATTGAGGTTAGTTCAACTAATTATTTTGAATGCGCTTCACTTTTCAAAATAGAGTTTCACTAATTTAGATTAATTCTAAAGTACAAATATACATCGAATTGTTTAAAAATTGAAGCACTTGTATTGAAATGATTGATGATTATATTTGATTAAGTTATTAGGCTCTAAATGTGAAGTTTCTTAGTCATTAAACTACATGCTATAACTCTTTTAAAGGATTCCAAAATACTATTTCAAAATCTTGAATTTGATTATTGATAACTATTATCCCTTCGCTTTCCAATAATTGTTGCATAAGGTTTGTGCCTTCAAAATGTTGTTTACCTGTAAGCAAACCGTTTCTATTTACAACACGATGTGCTGGCACATTATCCATGTTATACGAACCATTCATAGCATATCCAACCATTCTTGCACTTCTTGCAGCACCTAAATAAGTGGCAATAGCTCCATAACTGGTAACTCTTCCGTAAGGAATTAATTTTGCTACTTCGTAAACTTTTTCAAAAAAATTTAAGGTTTTAGGGTTCATCTATAATTCTTTGATGACATTGATTAAGGTAAAAATAGAAATGATTCCTGTAATTCCACCAATAATGTAATTCATGTTTTTTTGAGACGTTAATGGCTTATTCTTAATTTTATCAAAAAAGAAAATATACATATATAACATCACAAATGTTCCCATTGCAGATCCAACTACGTATGATGCTATACTGGTTTTATCAAATTGTAACCATCCAAAAGACGCCAAAGTAATACTCATATATGCTTGATATGGAATTGGAAAAACATTAAGGCCAGATAAAAACATTCCAAAAAACAATCGACTGTGTTTACTTTTTGTATGCCTCTCTATGCTTGGCTTTATCTCCTTTTTTGCAATTAGCAAAAAGTAAATGGTAAATAAAACAAAAATAACTAAAGCAACACGTTGAAGGATTTCAATTATGTCTGGATGATTACTTAAGTACCTCGCAAATATTACTGCAATATAAGTTTGTATTAAAACCGTTATACAAGCTCCAATAGAAAACATTATGCCTCTGTTATAACCTTCTTTTAAGCTAATTTTTGCCGCAGTCAAATTAAGTAATCCCGGAGGAATTACTCCTATAAGTGCGATAAATAACCCTATAAAAAATATGAAAGTAATATTCAATAGTCCTTAATTTTAAATCGAATATACGTAATTGATTTGTTTTGTTCTAAATATTGTGATTCATAAAAGGTTTGTATACCAGTAACATCTTCCGGGCTCCCTTCCAGTTTATAGACATCGTGATTGGAGTAAAGTATTTCATGACCTTCGCCATGTAGTAACCCAAGGGTATAACCATGCATAAATTCGCTATCGGTTTTAAGATTTACTATGCCGTCTTTCTTTAATACTTTTTTATATTTCTCAAGAAATACGGAATTGGTCATTCTGTGTTTTGTGCGCTTATATTTTATTTGTGGGTCGGGAAACGTAATCCAAATTTCATCAACTTCGTTTTCAGCAAAGGCATAATTAATTAGCTCAATTTGTGTACGGATAAAAGCTACATTTTGAATATTCTCTTCAACGGCAGTTTTGGCACCTCTCCAAAAACGTGCGCCTTTAATATCTATTCCTATAAAGTTTTTATTTGGATGTTTTTTGGCTAATGCTACTGAATATTCACCTTTACCGCAACCTAATTCTAAAACTAAAGGGTTATTATTTTTAAAGTATGTAGTATTCCAGTTTCCTTTTAAAATATAATTTTGATTAACTAATTCTTCTCGTGTTGGCTGAAACACATTTGCAAAAGTTTCGTTTTCTCTAAATCGTTTTAATTTATTTTTGCTTCCCACTTGCATCAAAAATTTTGGTAAAATTAAGGAAACAAATTAGCTTTATCTTTGTTTTTAAATGAATTTAAAAAAACATATTTTAATAGCTCCTTTAAATTGGGGATTAGGTCATGCAACACGATGCATCCCAATAATTAATGCTCTAATTGAACATAATTATGAGCCTATAATAGCCTCAGATGGTATAGCATTACATCTCCTCAAAAAAGAATTTCCTGATATAAAAACAATTGAGCTTCCTTCATACAATATTAAGTATTCTAAAAAAGGCTATTATTTTAAATTGAAATTATTAAAAGAAACACCCAAAATACTTAAAGCTATAAGAGCTGAAAATATAATGGTTAAAAATAGTATTGATGCTTACAATATAAAAGGTATAATTTCGGATAATAGATTAGGCGTATATAGCAATAAAATTCCTTCGGTTTTTATAACTCATCAGCTTAATGTATTAAGTGGAAGTACTACTTGGTTCAGTTCTAAAATGCACCGCCAAATTATTAAAAAATTTGATGAATGTTGGATTCCAGACATTGAAAATGGTCCCAATTTAAGTGGTGCTTTAGGGCATTTAAAAAATCATGATTTTAAAATTAAATACATTGGACCATTAAGTCGGTTTAATAAAATTGATGGTAATATTATTTATGATTTATTGGTGTTGCTGTCCGGTCCGGAACCACAACGAACAATTTTAGAAAATATTCTGCTTGAGCAATTGAAAGTGTTTGATGGAAATATATTATTCGTAAAAGGAAAAGTAGAAGCCAAACAGGCTATAACCAAAAAAGACCCATTTACCATCTATAATTTTATGTTAACTCAAGACCTTGAAAAAGCAATAAACCAAAGTAAGTTTGTTTTATCTCGTCCAGGTTATACAACTATTATGGATTTAGCTAAACTTAAAAAGAAAGCATTTTTTATACCTACTCCAGGTCAATATGAACAAGATTATTTGGCGAAGAGATTAAATAAAATGAAGATAGCTCCTTGTTGTAAACAAGAAGATTTTAATATTGGGAAATTGTTAAATTTAGATAATTATATAGGCTTTGGAGAATTAAAAACAACGGTTAACTATAAAAATTTATTCTGCCTTTTCGAGAGTAAATGAAAACTCACTACCAATACCCAGTTCGCTTTCTATATATATATTCTCATTATGAGCTTCTATAATATGCTTCACTATTGATAATCCTAAACCAGAACCTCCTTCTTTACGAGATCCACTTTTGTCAACTCTATAAAAACGCTCGAATAAACGTGGAATATGTTCTTGAACTATACCTTCTCCATTATCAGTTACTCGAACAATGACCTTGTTTTTAATAAGATTCTCTACACTAACTTCTGTTGTTCCTTTTTGACTTCCATATTTGATAGAATTTACTATTAAATTAGAAAGTACTTGTTGTATTCGTTCTCTATCACCACTAACCATTATGGGTTTATTATAATTCTTATCGAATGTTAATGTGATTTTCTTCTTTGAAGCTTTCATCTCAAAAAGTTCAAAAACATTTTGTATGAGCCCAACAATATCAAAAGGACTTATGTTTAAGCTTAAATCTCCTGTTTCAAGCTTAGTAATCATATCTAAATCTTTTATAATATAAATAAGTCGTTCTACGCCTTTATCTGCTCTTTCTAAATATTTATTTCTCAAAGTCTCATCATTTACATCACCATCTAACAATGTAGAAATATAGCCTTGTACCGTAAATAATGGTGTTTTTAGTTCGTGTGATACATTACCTATAAATTCTTTTCTATAAGATTCTCGAATTTTAAGAGTATCGATTTCAAGTTTTTTATCTTTTGCATACTTATCAATTTCTTGTCTTAAAGTTACCATATCTGTGGTAATTTG